>JAAYVT010000106.1 GCA_012517025.1 Phyllobacteriaceae bacterium
AATTCGACGGCGGTGGCGGCGTGTTCCTCGCGCCACAGACGAGCGAGACGCGCGGCGATGGACGTGGGGATCAGCCCCACCGTGTCCGTCGATCCGTTTCGCCTGTCTCGACGTCCCATCGCGACCCTCGGGGGGGACCCGCACCAGCGCGATCGTTCTCGCCCCACGCGAGCACGATCACCGAAAAGATTGAAGAATTGGTTCAGCACGTCGGAGCGCGCCGCCTCACTGCCCGCCCGCGGTCGCGGAGGTGGCGAAGGCGTTGCGGCCGCTCAGCTGGGACGAAGCCTGCGAGAAGTAATCGCCGGTGTCGCCGGGCACCAGCGAGACGTCGCAGTTCGGCGTGCAGGCGTAGGTGTAACGATTGACGCCGCGCTGCACCGTGACGGTGCCGCGATCGGCCTTCTCCACGTTGATCAACTCGTCGGCGATCAGCTCGCCCTTGGCGTCGAGGATGACGAGATTGGTGATGCCGGTGACCTTGCCGGTGATCACCAGGGTCTGACGATCCTGGATCGAGGCGTCGGCGATCGCCGGATTGCCGATCACCACGGTCGCCGCCGGAGCGGAGATCCGCATCACCTTGGCGCGGTCGATCATCACCGAGATCGGGTCCTTCGCTTCGGCGACGGACGAGACGGCGGTGGTCACCGCGAGGAGAGCGAGGAGGCGGAGAGAGGCGCGCACGGGCGAAGACCTCGTCGAGCAGAGCGCGACCGCCGAAGTCCGCCGGCGGCGGAAACGGTCACGCGGGATCGTCGACATCCTGGCCCGGTTTGGTGAACGAAGACTTAAGACCGCCCGAACCTCGGCCGCATCCTCACGTCGCGGTGGCCCGGATCGTCGAGGAACACGCGAAACATTTGCTAACCATTCGAGTTTACTCCGAATTAGGTCGCGCTGGGTACTGTCGCTCCAGACTTCGAGAGACCGAGGCATGTCGGTCGAAAAATCCGGAGTCCCAAAGACTGTGTGCGTAATTCGAGGAGCTCTCAGATGACCAAGTTCACTCGTTTCCTGAAGGACGAGTCCGGCGCCACCGCGATCGAGTACGGCCTCATCGCTTCGCTGATCGCGCTCGCGATCATCACCGGCGCGACCAAGCTGGGCACCACCCTGTCCACGACCTTCAACTACGTCGCCACCCAGATGACGACCGGCTGATACGCGCGCCGATCTCGGCAGTCGCGTGACGCGAAGAGATTTCGAGGGCGAGGCGGCGAAAGCTGCCTCGCCCTCGCTTCGTTTCGGCCTCGCCGTCGCGGCGCGGGTCGGTCGCGACGTTTACCTCGCCTCGAGGTTCGCCGGGCAGAATGACGCGGTGGCCGCGACGCCGTCGCGACGATCCGGCGGCGTGAAGGAGAAGCGCTCGTGATCCATGTCCTCGAACTCGTCGTGTTCGGCCTGTTCCCGATCCTCGTCGCCTTCGGCGCGGCGACCGACTTCCTCACCATGACGCTGCCCAACCGCCTGACCTTCGGCCTGTTCGCGCTCGGCGCGGTGGCGCTGGCGATCGCCGCGCCGGGATGGGAGAGCGTCGGCTGGCACGTCGCGGCGGCGGCGGTCTGCTTCGCCTGCGGCTTCGGCCTGTTCGCGATGGGTTGGGTCGGCGGCGGCGACGTCAAGTTCGCCACCGCCATCGCGCTGTGGCTCGGATGGGGCAATCTGCTCGACTTCGCGCTCGCCTTCTCGATCTGGGGCGGCGTGTTGACGGTGGCGGCGCTCGCCGGCGATCGCCTGTTGGCGCCGGTCCCGGCGCTCAAGGTCGGCTTCCTGGCGGACTTCTCCCGCCATCGCCACGTCCCCTACGGCGTCGCGCTGGCGGTTGCGGCGCTCCAGATCTTCCCCGCCACGCCGTGGTTCGCCCGGTTGATCGGCTGATCGCACGGCGATCCCGGCCGTTCGCCGGCGCCGTACAGGGTTCGTCAACCACGAAAAATGACTTTGCATTAACCATACCTTGACCAATTGCCGGCGAAAGTCGGGGCAGATGGGCACGACGTGTGCCCGCTCCGAATTTCGGGTCCGGTCATGAAGGCATCTCGTCTCCTCGTTCTCCTGATCGCGCTGATCGCCGGCTTGGTGGCGGCGATGCTGGCGGTCAAGATGTCGTCCAAGCCGGAGGCGCCCGCCCCGGTCGCGGTGGCGCCGGCGCCGCCGCCGCCCGAGACCGTCGACGTGCTGGTCGCGGCCGCCGACCTCCCGATGGGCAAGCGCACCGGCGCCGGCGACTTCACGTGGCAGCCTTTCCCCAAGGCCGGCATCGTCGAAGCCTACGTCACCCGCGGCGCCAAGCCCGACGCGCCGAACGAGCTCGCCAACCGCCTGACCAAGACCTCCTTCTACCGCGGCGAGCCGATCCACGAGCAGGCGCTGATCGCCGCCGATCGCGGCTTCATGTCGGTGCTGCTGACGCCGGGGATGCGCGCCACCGCGGTCGAGGTGAAGGCGGTGTCGACGGCCGGCGGCTTCGTTCTGCCCAACGACCACGTCGACATCCTGCTGACCCGCGCCGCGCCGAAGGCCGGCAACGGCGACGCCTACGTCAGCGAGACGATCCTCACCAACATCCGGGTGCTCGCGGTCGACCAGCAGGTGAACGACAGCAAGGACGCGGCGGCGATGCTGGCCAAGGACACCGTGACGCTCGAGCTGACCCCCCGGCAGGCGGAGACCGTCGCCCAGGCGCAGCAGCTCGGCGTCATCTCGCTCGCCCTGCGCTCGATGCGCGACCGCGATCAGCCGCTGGTCGAAGACGATTCCAACGTCGGCGGCGCGGTCAAGGTGGTGCGCTACGGCGTGAGTTCCACGGTTTCCATTCGTCGCTGATCCGACGAACCGCGTTTCGAGGGTGATCGCATGTTCGCCAGTCTGGTTTCTCCCCGTCGCCTGATGATCGCCGTCGCGGCCGCGATGGTCACGGGTCTCTGCGCGACCGCCGCGCCGCCGGCCGGGGCGGCGGAGCCCGCGCGCCCCGAACGCGTGGCGAGCAGCGACCACCAGGGCGACCGGGTGATCCACCTCGCCCTGTCGAAGTCGCGGATCCTCGACTTCGAGGACGACATCCGCGACGTGCTGGTCTCCGATCCCAAGGTCGCCGACGCGGTGGTGCGGTCGTCGCGGCGGCTCTATCTGATCGGCAACAAGTTCGGCACCACCAACGTGGTGGTGTTCGGCTCGGCCGGCCGGCCGATCGCCAATCTGGAGATCCAGGTCGAGGTCGACACCTCCAGCCTCGAGAATCTGCTGAAGCGGCTGCTGCCGCGCAGCTCCATCCGCGTCGAGGCGGTGGCCGGAACGGTGATCCTGTCCGGCACGGTCGGCAGCGCCGCCGAAGCGGTCCAGGCCTACGAGGTCGCCTCGCGCTTCATCGGCAGCGACACCTCCTCGCAGGGCTCGACGTCGGCTTCGACCGGTTCCGGCACCACCGGCACCACCACCGCCGGCAGCAGCACCGGCTCCGGCCCGCAGGTCGTCAACGCGTTGACGATCGGCGGCAAGGATCAGGTCATGCTGAAGGTGACCATCGCGGAGATGCAGCGCGAGGTCATCAAGAAGCTCGGCATCGACGTCTCGGCCGACGGCGGCACCCATTGGGCGAACGCGATCAGCCAGTCCAATCCCTTCCCGATCACCTCCGGGACGACCCCCAACAGCTACGGCTTCAGCTACAGCGGCGCCGGCACCACGGTCACAGCCAAGCTGCAGGCGCTCGAGCAGAACAGTCTGATGAAGACGCTCGCCGAGCCCAACCTCTCGGCGCTGTCGGGCGAACAGGCGCAGTTCCTGGTCGGCGGCGAATATCCGATCCCGGTCAGCCAGTCGTCCGGTTCCTCCGGCAACACCATCGGCATCGAATTCAAGACCTACGGCATCGCGCTCAACTTCCAGCCAGTGGTGCTGGCGGAGGATCGCATCAACCTGACGGTCAAGACCGAAGTGTCCGAGCTGACCTCCGACGGCGCGGTGACGATCGGTTCGCTGACGGTGCCGGCGCTGCGGGTGCGGCGCGCCTCGACCACGCTCGAGATCCCCTCGGGCGGCGCCATGGTGCTCGGCGGTCTGATCAAGGACGACGTCCGGCAGGCACTAGCGGGCACGCCCGGCCTGATGAAGCTGCCGATCCTCGGCAACCTGTTCCGCTCGCGCGACTTCCAGCATTCGCAGAGCGAACTGGTGATCTTCATCCAGCCGGTGGTCGTCCATCCGGTCGCCGCCGCCAAGCTGCAGCGTCCCGACGCCAATTTCCGCCCGACCGGCGACGCCTCGGCGATCTTCATGGGGCGTCTCAATCGCGTCTATCGCACCAACGGCCAGTCCCCGAACGGTTCCTACACCGGCCGGGTCGGTTACATCTTCGATTGAGGGGCAGAACCCGATGAGCCCGTTCCTTCGCTACCTCCCCTCCGGACGCCGCGCCGTCGCGTTGGCCGCCTGCGTGGCGACCGGCGCCCTGCTCGCCGCCTGCGCGCCGCGCGAACCGCAGACCACCGGCACGATCGAACTCGACGGTTTCCACAGCCGCCACCCGATCGTGGTGGAAGAAGGCCAGGAGACGCTCGACGTGCCGGTCGGCATCGACTCCGCGCATCTGCCGCCGCGGCTCGCCGCCTCGGTGGAGAGCTTCGGGCGCGAATCGCGCCGGCAGGGCGCCAGCGGCGTGATCGTCATGGTGCCGAGCGGCTCGGCCAACGAGAGCGCGGCGCATCGGCTGTCGCGCGACGTCACCGCGGCGCTGACGCGCGGCGGGGTTCCCGCCCACGCCGTCGAGCGGCGGGTCTATCGGGCGGTCGGACCGGAGGACGCCGCGCCGATCCGCATCGCCTATCCGCGCATCGTGGCGCGGGTGCCGCACGAATGCGGCGAATGGCCGGCCCAGGCGATCTCCGACCCGGGCAACAACGACTATTGGAACTTCGGCTGCGCCACCCAGGCCAACCTCGCGGCGATGGTCGACAATCCTGCCGATCTCGTCGCTCCGGCCCAGCTCGGCGCCCCCGACGCGACGCGGCGGGCGGTGGTGCTGCAGGCCTACCGCAAGGGCGAGAAGACCAAGGCGCAGACCGAGCTGCCGGCGACCAACGCCAGCCAGGTGAGCGGAGGCAGCAACTGATGAAGCGCGAGAACGACGAAGACGCCGGCGGCGGGTCGCCGGACGACCTGCGGCTGGTGCCGCGGATCGCGATCCAGGCGTTCTGCGAGACGCCCGAAGTGGCGGCGCTGCTCGAATCCGCGGCCGCCGATCGGCGGATGTCGCGGGCGCATCTCAAGGTCCAGATGGGGGGACTGCCGGCGGCGGTCGAGTTCTACGGCGCCGCGCCGACCCCCAACCTGGTGGTGGTCGAATCGAAGGGCAAGGCGCAGGACCTGCTCGGTCACCTCGACGGTCTCGCCGACGTCTGCGATCCCGGCTCGAAGGTGATGGTGATCGGTCACGTCAACGACGTGGTGCTCTATCGCGAGCTGATGCGGCGCGGCGTCAGCGAATACGTCGTCATGCCGCTCGACATGTTCGACGTGATCCGGGCGATCGGCGACCTCTACGTCGGTCCGGCGTCGGCACCGGTCGGCCGCACCGTCGCGGTGATCGGCGCCAAGGGCGGCTGTGGTGCCTCCACCATCGCCCACAACATCGCCTGGTCGGTCGGCAAGACCTACGCCACCGACGTGCTCATCGCCGACTTCGATCTGGCCTGGGGTACCGCCGGGCTCGACTTCAACCAGGATCCGACCCAGGGCGTGCTGGAAGCCCTCAACGCGCCGGAACGGGTCGACGACACCTTCCTCGACCGGCTGCTGACCAAGTGCTCGGACCATCTGGCGATCCTCGGAGCGCCGGCGATGCTCGACCGCACCTACGATCAGCAGGTGCACGACTTCGACGCGATCGTCGAGGTGGCGCGCGGCATCGTGCCGATGGTGGTGCTCGACCTGCCGCACATGTGGACCGCCTGGGTGAGGCGGCAGATCTGCGAGGCCGACGACGTGATCGTCGTCACCACGCCCGATCTCGCCGGCCTGCGCAACGCCAAGGGCCTGATCGACACGCTGAAGGCGTCGCGCCCCAACGACGCGCCGCCTCACTTGGTGATCAACACCGTCGGCATGCCGAAGCGGCCGGAGATCAAGTCGGACGAATTCGCCAAGGCGCTGGAGCTGCCCGTCGCCGCCACCATTCCCTTCGACGCCGCCGCCTTCGGCAACGCCGCCAACAAGGGGCTGATGATCGGCGAGATGGACGCCAAGCATCCGGCGGCGGAGATCTTCCGTTCGCTGGCGACGCTCGCCTCGGGGCGGCGCGAGCCGCGCAAGGCGCGGCGGGCGACGCTCGATCTGGCGC
>JAAYVT010000107.1 GCA_012517025.1 Phyllobacteriaceae bacterium
GAGATCAGGTCGTCGGCATGTTGACGTCCGCGCGCACGACCATGCCGCGCCGGGATGGTGGCGGTCAGATCGAGATCTGGAGCGCCGGACGATCGAGCCGCGGCGTGACGCTGAACATGAAATACGCCAGTTGGGCGCCGCTTCTGGAGTGCCAGGCCGTCGTCACCACCGTCGCCGCCGACAAGACCCGCGTCGAGCCGGATTGCAGCGGAGCGGCCGCTTCGAACTCCGCCATCGGCAACACCCAGGCTCAGCTCCGCGTTCCGATGTTCGCGGAGCACATCGAGGCGACCTTGGCGAAGCGGCCGTTCGACCGTGAAAAGGTCGATCGGGCGGAAAGCGCCGTGGTCATGCAGAATCTCACCGGCATGCAGCGGGAGGGGCTGCAGCGCTCCGTCGAGGACCAGAAGGCGCGCGCCAAGTCCAACTGAGCCTTCGCCTCGACCTCCCACGGGACGACCGTCGGTCGCGTCGCGACGCCCTCGCGGGCGCGCCGGCGGTCGTGTGTTGCGAATCGATCATTGATGTCTCATCAAGACTGATGTATCAAACATGATAATGGATGGGTGAGACGGGACTTTTCGGATTCGCGCGGTCCCTCGTCGCCGATCGGTTCGGCCCTGTGCGTCAAACGCTTGCGGTGGGGGGTGGCATCGATGCCGCTCGTCGGGTTCTTCATCGGCGACGTCGTGTTGCTGGTCGCGGGCGTCGCCGCCCTGATCTGGGGGCGGCATCGACGGGCTTCCGACGTCGTCCATGCCGTCACCTTCGCGACGTCGCTGCTGTCGTGCGGCGCGGCGGCCCTGCATCTGCTGACCTCGGCGGCGCCGTCGACGCTGGTGCTGCCGCTCGGGCTGCCGTGGTCGGGAGCGCATTTCAGGATCGACGCGCTGTCGGCGTTCTTCCTGGCGGTGGTCGACTTCGGCGCCGCCGCCGCCAGTCTCTATGCCGTCGGCTACGGTCGGCACGAGCACGAGCCGCGGCGGGTGCTGCCGTTCTTCCCGGTTTTCCTCGCCGGGATGAATCTCGTCGTGATCGCCGACGACGCCTTCGCCTTCCTGCTGGCGTGGGAGTTCATGTCGCTGGCCTCCTGGGCCTTGGTGATGGCGCATCATCGCGAGGCCGGGAACGCGCGCGCCGGGTTGGTCTACATCGTCATGGCGAGCGCCGGCACCTTCGCCCTGCTGCTCGCCTTCGGCCTGCTCGCCGGGCCCGACGGCGACTTCGCCTTCGCCGCCATCCGCGCCCACGAGCCGGCCGCGCCGGTGGCGGCGGCGATCCTCGGCTTGGTGCTGTTCGGGGCGGGGTCGAAGGCCGGGTTGGTGCCGCTCCACGTCTGGCTGCCGCTCGCCCATCCGGCGGCGCCGAGCCACGTCTCGGCGCTGATGAGCGGCGTCATGACCAAGGTCGCGGTCTACGCCTTCGTCCGCGTGGTGTTCGATCTCCTCGGGCCGGCGGCGTGGTGGTGGGGCGTGCCGGTGCTGGTCTCCGGCGCGATCACCGCGGTGGTCGGGGTGCTGCATGCGCTGGTCCAGTCCGACCTGAAGCGCGTGCTCGCCTATTCGACGATCGAGAACATCGGCGTCGTCTTCGTCGGCCTGGGGCTGGCGCTCGGCTTCCAGGCGAGCGGCTTCGTCGGCGCCGCCGCGCTGGCGATGACGGCGGCGCTCTATCACGTGCTCAATCACTCGCTGTTCAAGAGCCTGCTGTTCTTCGGCGCCGGCGCTGTGGTGACGGCGACCGGATCGCGCGACCTGGGGCGGATGGGCGGGCTCCTCAACCGCATGCCGCTGACCGGGTTCTTCATGCTGGTGGGCTGTGCCGCGATCTCGGCGCTGCCGCCGCTCAACGGCTTCGTCTCCGAATGGCTGGTGTTCCAGTCGATCCTGCTCAGTCCGGCGTTGCCGAGTTGGGCGCTGAAACTGTCGATCCCGGCCGCCGGCGCCATGCTGGCGCTCGCCGCGGCGCTCGCCGGGGCCTGTTTCGTGCGGCTCTACGGCACCGCCTTCCTGGGGCGTCCGCGGGCGGCGGAGGCGGGCGAGGCGGTCGAGGTCGATCGCTTCTCGACGACGGTGATGGGTGGGCTCGCCGTCGCCTGCCTCCTCACCGGCATCTTCCCCGGGCAGGTGATCGACGCCGTCTCGCCGATCGTCTACGCCCTGATCGGCGCCGGCATGCCGACGCAGTCGACGCTGCCGTGGACGTCGATCGCGCCGATCGCCGAGAGCCGGAGCTCCTACAACGGGCTTCTGGTGTTCCTGTTCATCGTCAGCTCGGGTACGCTCGCCGCTTACGTCGTCCACCGGCTGGCCAGCAACGCGGTGCGCCGCGCTCCGGCCTGGGACTGCGGCTTCCCCGACGCCGATCCGCGCACGCAATATTCGGCCGAGAGCTTCGCCCAGCCGATCCGGCGGGTGTTCGGCTCCATCGCCTTTCGCGCCCGCGAGCGGGTCGACATGCCGGCGCCCGGCGACCTGCGGCCGGCCCGCCTCGACGTCGACATGAAGGACCTCGCCTGGGAGTTCCTCTATGCGCCGCTGGTCGGGCTGATCGGGCGGCTGGCGCGCGGGTTCAACCGTGTCCAGCTCTTCACCATCCGACAATATCTCGCCCTGGTCTTCGCGGCCCTGGTCTTCCTCCTGATGGTGCTGGCGTCATGGAGCTGATCGCCGATTTCTCGATCCAGATCGCCCAGATGCTGGTGGTGCTGCTGTCGGCGCCGCTGCTGACCGGGTTCGTCCGCAAGGTCAAAGCGCGGTTGTTGCGGAAGGCCGGGCCGCCGCTGCTGCAGCCCTACCGCGACCTGATCAAGCTGGCGCGCAAGGAGGCGATCGTCGCCGACGGCGCCTCGTGGCTGTTCCGGGTGGCGCCCTATCTGATCTTCGCGGCGACCTGGGTGGCGGCGGCGCTGGTGCCGACCTTCGCCACCGGGTTGCTGTTCAGCTGGTCGGCGGATCTGATCGCCATCACGGCGCTGCTCGGCAGCGCCCGGTTCTTCCTGGCGCTCGCCGGCATGGACGTCGGGACGAGCTTCGGCGGGCTCGGCTCCAGCCGCGAGATGATGTTCGCCACCCTCGCCGAGCCGGCGCTGATCATGATCGTGTTCTCGCTGGCGCTGATCGCCGGCTCGACCCAGCTGTCGACCGTCGCGGCCTTCATGCTGTCGCCGGAGGTCGGGCTGCGGGTGTCGCTGGCGCTGTCGCTGATCGCCCTGGTGATCGTGGCGGTGGCGGAGAACGCGCGCATCCCGGTCGACAATCCGGCCACCCACCTCGAGCTGACGATGGTGCACGAGGCGATGGTGCTGGAATATTCCGGCCGCCATCTGGCGATGATCGAGCTGTCGTCGCAGCTCAAACTGCTGCTCTACGTCTCGCTGATCGCCTGCGTGTTCGTGCCGTGGGGGCTGGCGCCGGTGGCGGCGCACCTCGGCGCGCATCTCGCCGGCGCCGTCGCCTATGCCGGCAAGCTCGCTGCCGCCGGAGTGCTGCTCGCCTTCTTCGAGACCAGCGTCGCCAAGATGCGGGTCTTCCGCGTCCCCGACTTCCTCGGTGTGGCGCTGATGTTGGGACTGCTCGCCACCCTCCTGCGCTTCATGTCGAGAGGTTTGTGACGTGGATCGGCTCGATTTCGACATCGCCCATCTGCTCGCCGGCGGTCTCGTGCTGGTCAGCTTCATGCTGCTCTACCAGGACCGGCTCTACGCGCTGTTGAACGTGTTCGCGCTGCAGGCGGTGGTGCTGGCGTTGTCGGTCGGCTGGCAGGCCCACGCCCAGGACGCGCCGCATCTCTACATCACCGCCGTCATCACCCTGACCTTCAAGGCCCTGGTCATTCCGGTGGCGCTGCATCGGATCGTCGCCCGCCTCGGCATCCACCGCGAGGTCGAGGCGATCGCCGGCGCGGTGCCCACCATGCTGGCCGGCATCGCCCTGGTGTCGCTGTCGATGGTCGTCATGCTGCGCGTCACCCAAGGGGCGGACGCGCTGGCGCGCGAGGATCTCGCCTTCGCCCTGTCGGTGGTGCTGCTCGGGCTCCTGATGATGGTGACGCGGTCCAACGCGGTCAGTCAGGTGGTCGGCTTCATGTCGCTCGAGAACGGGCTGATCCTGGCGGCGACCTGGGCCAAGGGGATGCCGCTGGTGGTCGAGATCTCAGTCGCCTTCTCGATCCTGATCGCGCTGATCGTGGTCGGCATCTTCCTGTTCCGCATCCGCGAGCGCTTCGACACCGTCGATCTGCACGCGCTCGACGAATCCCGGGGGAGCAAGCCATGACCGCCCCGTTCGTCGACGCCGTCCGCCTGATCCTGTTTCTGCCGGTCGTCACCGCCGTGGTGCTCGCGCTGCTGCCGAGCTATCGGCTGTCGGCACGGCTCAACATGGCGTCGAGCTTCGTGACCTTCCTGGCCGCCGCGTCGCTGTTCCACACCCAGCCGCCGTCCGGGCATTATTTGCTGGTCGACGATCTCAACATCGTCTTCGTGGTGCTCAACACCTTCGTCGCATTCACCACCAGCGTCTTCAGCGCCAGCTACATCGCGCACGAATTGGAGATCGGGCGGCTCACCCCCTTCAACCTGCGCTTCTACCACACGCTCTATCAGGTGCTGCTCGGGGCGATGAACCTGGCGCTGGTCGCCAACAACGTCGGCCTGATGTGGGTGGCGATCGAAGTGGCGACGCTGACCACGGTGATGATGGTCGGTCTCTATCGCACCGATCACGCGCTCGAGGCGGCGTGGAAGTACTTCATCCTCGGCAGTGTCGGCATCGCACTGGCGCTGTTCGGCACCATCCTGATCTACATGGCGGCCAAGCCGGTGGTCGGCGAGGGCATGAACGGCATGATCTGGACGGTGCTGATCGCCCACGTCGCCGAGTTCGATCCGGCGCTGCTCGATCTCGCCTTCGTCTTCCTGCTGCTCGGCTACGGCACCAAGGTCGGCTTGGCGCCGCTGCACGCTTGGCTGCCCGACGCCCATGCCGAGGGCCCGACGCCGATCTCGGCGGTGCTGTCGGGGTTGCTGCTCAACGTCGCGCTCTACGCGGTGCTGCGGTTCAAGCTGTTGATGGCGGCCAACCCGGCGGCGATGGCGCCGGGGCCGCTGTTGATGAGCCTCGGGCTGCTGTCGCTGGTCTTCGCCGCCTTCATGCTCTATCGGCGCAAGGACATCAAACGGATGTTCGCCTATTCGTCGATCGAGCACATGGGGATCATCGCCTTCGCCTTCGGCATCGGCGGGCCGCTCGCCAATTTCGCCGGCCTGTTGCACATGACCATGCACAGCCTGACCAAATCGGCGATCTTCTTCGCCGTCGGCCAGATCGCGCAGGCCAAGGGCACGCAGCAGATGGGCGAGATCCGCGGCCTCACCGTCTCCCATCCGGTACTCGGCTGGGGGCTGGTGGTCGGGATGGTGGCGATCGCCGGCTTGCCGCCGACCGGCGTCTTCATGAGCGAGTTCCTGACCGTCGGCTCGACCATCTCGCACGCGCCGCTGCTGGCGGTGCCGCTGGTGATCGGCCTGTTGGTCGCCTTCGGGGCGCTGATGTGGCGGCTGCACGGGCTCGCCTTCGGCGAACCGATCGGCGAGGCGGCGCCGGTGGAGGCGTCGTCGTTGCCGATGGCGACCCACCTCGGCCTGGTGCTGCTGGCCGGCGTGTGGTTGCCGCCGCCACTGGTCGCTTGGTTCCAGCACGTCGCGGCGCTGCTGCGCTGATCCGGGAGGCGTCATGTCCGATCCGATCGATCTCGCCATCGCCTTCCCCCCCGTCGCTGGTCATCGGCCGTGGCCGCGCCACGCCGTCGACGCCGCCGCCTGGGACGACCTGACCGAGCGGCTCGCCGCGGGCGAGATTTCGCTCCTCGGGCTGTGGGGCGAGGCCGACGCCGTCCACATGGCGCTGCTCGAGGATCCTCCCACCCGGGTCGTGGTCGCGAGCCTCGCCTGCCCGGGCGGCCGCTTCCCCTCGGTCGGCCGGCATCATCCGCCCGCGATCCGCTTCGAGCGCGCGATCGCCGACCTCTACGGCCTCGAACCCGACGGCGCCCTCGATCGGCGACATTGGCTCGACCACGGGGTGTGGCCGCAGAGCGCGCCGCTCGGGGCGCGGCCGACGCCGCCGGTGCCGCGCGGCTACGCCTTCCTGCCGGCCGAAGGCAGGGGCTTGCATCAGATTCCGGTCGGGCCGGTGCATGCCGGCATCATCGAGCCCGGACACTTCCGCTTCACCGCGGCCGGCGAGACCGTCGTCCGCCTGGAGGAGCGGTTGGGATACGTCCACAAGGGCGTCGAAGGGCTGATGGCCGGCGCGACGGTCGCGCGGGCGGCGCAATTCGCGGCGCGGCTCTCGGGCGATTCCACCGTCGCCGGCTCGTTCGCCTTCGCCCGCGCCGTCGAGGCGGCGCTCGGGGTCGAGGCGCCGGCACGGGCGGTGTGGCTCAGGGCGCTCGCCGCCGAGCTGGAGCGGCACGCGAACCATCTCGGCGACGTCGGGGCGGTGTGCAACGACGCC
>JAAYVT010000108.1 GCA_012517025.1 Phyllobacteriaceae bacterium
GACCACCGGCCTCGCCGATCCGCGTCCGGCCCGCACCGAGGGTGCCGACGGCGACCCGGCGAAGCCCACCGCCGAGCTCGCCGCCGCCGCCACCACCACGGCCCCGAGCACCGGAACCGACGCCGCCTCGGCGCTCGCCGCCGGCACCGGCACCGGCACGACCGGTGGGACCGCGCAACCGGTCGCCGTCCGTCTGCCCACCGCCGACGTCTCGCCCGCCGTCGCCGCCACCGCCATGGCGGCGATGGCCGACGTCGCCGCCCGCCGCATCCACCAGGGCACGAACCGCTTCTCCGTCCGTCTCGATCCCGCCGAGCTCGGTTCGGTCGACGTCCGCGTCGACGTGAAGGCCGACGGCTCGGTCTCCGCCCGTCTGGTGGTCGAGCGCGCCGACACGCTCGACATGATGCTCCGCGACCAAAAGACGCTGGAGCGGGCGCTGTCCTCGGCCGGCCTCGACGTGTCGAGCGGCGGCCTGCAGTTCTCGATGCGCGACGGCGGCACCGGCTCGGGCGGCGGCGAGCGCGCCGCCACGCCGGCGGTCGCCGCGATCACCGCCTCCGACGACGCCTCCACCGCCGTCTCGCAAGACACCGCCGTCGCCGCCTACCGCACCGCGCGGGCCGGCGGCGTCGACCTCAGAATCTGATCTCGACCGAACCGCCCAGGCGCGACCTCCGGAGCAGCGACCATGTCCATCCTCGGTCTGTCCACCCCGTCCCTGACCTCGACGACCTCGACGACGGCGAGCGATCAGTCGACGCTGTCCTCCAACGAGAACATGTTCCTGTCGCTCCTGGTGACCCAGATGCAGAACCAGGACCCGCTCAATCCGACCGACGCCTCCAGCTTCACCCAGCAATTGGTGCAGTATTCGCAGGTCGAACAGCAGATCAAGACCAACGCCTATCTCGAGAGCCTCAAGGCGTTGTCGACGACGCAGAACGCCGCCAATCTCGTCTCCTACATCGGCAAGACGGTGGAGGCCGACGCCTCGACGTCGCATTACGACGGCACCAACTCGGCGACCTGGAACTTCACTTCCTCGGCCGCCTCGACCAAGGCGACCATCACCGTCACCAATTCGTCCGGCGAGACGGTCTACACCGGCACCAAGTCGCTGACCAAGGGCGACAACAGCTTCACCTGCGACGGCACCACCTCGGCCGGCGGCACCGCCTCGGCCGGCGACTACACGATCGCAGTCTCCGGGTCCGACACCAGCGGCAAGGCGGTCACCATCACCACCTCCGCCTCCGGCGTCTGCACCGCGGTCGACTTCTCCGGCGAGACCCCCCTGATCACCGTCGGCGGCCAGCAGATCAGCGTCTGGTCGGTGACCTCGGTTTCCGGCGGATCGTGATCCCGTCGCGGCACGAAAGGATCGCGGTCCGATCGGCCGCGTGCGATCCGGCGGGTCGATCCCCGCCGGATTTTCGCGCTTTCGGGCCGTTTCGCGGACGGCGATTCCGGAAATCGACGATGCTGCGGATCCTCGGTCGGCGTTTAGCCATATTTTAAGGCCCGCCCGCTAGTCTCACCCTCGATGTGATCGCATCGAATGTGTGAGAGTACGATGACCGATCAATTTAGACCGCGTGTGAAATACGTCATCGGCCCGGACGGCAGCCCGTTGACCGTCGCCGATCTGCCGCCGCAGGGGACGAAACGGTGGGTGATCCGCCGCAAGGCCGAAGTCGTCGCCGCCGTGCGCGGTGGACTGCTCTCCCTCGAGGAGGCCTGCAGCCGATATACCCTGACCGTGGAGGAATTCCTGTCCTGGCAACAGTCGATCGACCGTCACGGACTGGCCGGTTTGCGGACCACCCGCATTCAAGACTACCGTCAATGATCCGACGTCGGTGATCCGCTCCCGACGATCGGACATCGGATGAAGGGCCGTCCCCTCGGGGCGGCCCTTCTTCGTTTTTCGGCCCCGCCCCATCGCCGACCCGTCCGCCGCACGCGGTGCGCGAAGGTTGACGCCGGTCGGCAGATTCCGCCGCCCCACCCTTCGATTGCGATCTGTTCCGGCGAGGTTTTCCTCACCTTCGTCCCGAACGGAGGCGGCGCGTTAACCTGCCGTTTACCATCCACTGGGAAATTCTTGCCGAGTGGTCGCGCGGATTCTCCGTCCCCACCGGACCCGAACGCCACCGTCGCGACCGCGACACGCATGCCATCCACCCCGACGGCCGGTTCCAGCGCCTGGGAACTGACCGTCGCCCCCACCCGAAGGGAGAGCGAGACGTGAATGCCGCCCTCGAGTTTCTCAAGAATCTCGGTCCGGCCCGTCTGGCGGCCATGGGCGTCGTCACCGCTCTGCTCGTCGGCTTCTTCGCCTTCGTCATCACACGCGCCACCGCCCCGGTGATGATGCCGCTCTATTCCGACCTCTCCGAACGCGACAGCTCCGCCATCGTCAAGGATCTCGAGGCCCAAGGGATCGTCTACGAACTGCGCCACGACGGCTCGCAGATCCTGGTGCCGAAGGACAAGGCGCTGCGTCTGCGCATGAAGCTCGCCGAGAAGGGCATTCCGACCGGCGGCAACGTCGGCTGGGAGATCTTCGACAAGACCGACGGTCTCGGCACCACCTCCTACGTCCAGAACATCAACCACCTGCGCGCCCTCGAGGGCGAATTGTCGCGGACCATCCGCTCGATCGATCGCATCCAGACCGCCCGCGTCCACCTCGTCATCCCCGAGCGCCAAGTGTTCCAACGCGAACGCAAGGAGCCGACCGCCTCGATCGCGGTCAAGGTCCAGGGCCAACTCGACCCCGGCCAGATCCGCGCCATCCAGCATCTCGTCGCCGCCGCCGTGGAAGGATTGAAGCCGAGCCGCGTCTCGATCGTCGACGAGACCGGCCGCCTGCTCGCCTCCGGCGAGGGCGAGGATCCCAACGGCCTCGTCGCCGCCACCCTGCAGGAGCGCACCTCGGCTTACGAGACCCGGCTCGAGAACCAGATCGAATCGCTGGTCGGCTCGATCGTCGGCCCCGGCCGGGCCCGCGTCCACGTCGCCGCCGAGCTCGACTTCAACCGCGTCACCCAGACCTCCGACAGCTACGATCCCAACGGTCAGGTGGTCCGCTCCACCCAGACCAAGGAGGAGAGCTCGCAGAACGCCTCCGCCGAAAAGGGCGTGACGGTCGCCAATCAGGTTCCCGGCGGCCCCCAGGATCAGGGTCCGACCTCCAAGGAGGCGTCCAACACCTCCGAGGAGACCATCAACTACGAGATCTCCAAGACCACCCGCACCGAAGTGCTGGAGGCCGGCCGGCTGAAGCGGATCTCGGTCGCGCTGCTGGTCGACGGCGTCTACACCCCCGGCCCGTCCGGCGAGGTGACCTATCAGCCGCGCACCAAGGAAGATCTCGACCGCATCGCCGCGCTGGTGCGCTCCGCCGTCGGCTTCGACGACAAGCGCGGCGATCAGGTCGAGGTGGTCAACCTGCGCTTCGCCGAGGCCCCGGCGGCCGTGCCGATGGACAGCCAGAAGACCGGCCTCGCCGCCCTCCTCGACTTCGGTCGCGAGGACATCGTCCGCTTCGCCGAGCTCGGCGCGCTGCTCCTGATGACGCTGCTGGTGCTGCTGTTCGCGGTCCGGCCGTTGATCAACCGGGTGATCGCGCCCGAAACCGCGGCGCTCGCCGCCGGCGCCGAAGGCCCTCTCGCCCTCGAGGGTGGCGACGCCGAGACCGCCGCCGTCCAGATCGGACCGGACGGCCTGCCGATCGCCCTGCCCGCCGGCGCGATGCCGATCGACTTCCACGCCGCCGCCGAGGCCGCCGCCCACCCGAGCCATCTCCGTCTGGAGGAAGCCAAGGCGGCCGGCGCGATGCAGGCCGGATCGGTCAAGAAGATCGGCGAGATGATCGAAGAAACCCCGCTCGAGGCCGCCGCGATCATCCGCGGCTGGCTCAGCGAAGCCGCCGCGTGAGGCCTGCCCCATGGACGTTCCCGCCAAAGTCTCCAGCGCGATGAAACTGCAGGTCTCCGCCTCCGAGACCTATCGCGAGCTCGCCGGTCCGGAGCGCGCCGCCGTGCTCCTGCTCGCCCTCGGCGAGGGGCACGGCCGCAAGATCTGGGAGCAGCTCGACGAGCTCGAGGTGCGGCAGATCTCGCTCGCCATGTCGCGGCTCGGACCGGTCAGCCCGGAGATGCTGGAGAACCTGTTCGTCGACTTCGTCACCCGCCTGTCGTCGCGCGGCTCGCTGACCGGCAACCACGACACCACCGAGCGCATCCTCGCCTCCTTCCTGCCGCCCGAGCGCGTCAACGCGATCATGGAGGAGATCCGCGGCCCGGCCGGGCGCAACATGTGGGAGAAGCTGTCGAACGTTCAGGAGAACGTGCTCGCCAACTATCTCAAGAACGAATACCCGCAGACCGTCGCGCTGGTGCTCTCCAAGATCAAACCCGACCACGCCGGCCGCGTCCTGGCGATCCTGCCGGAGGAATTCGCCCTCGAGGTGGTCAACCGCATGCTGCGCATGGAGAGCGTGCAGAAGGAGATCCTGGAGAAGGTCGAGCAGACGCTGCGCGTCGAGTTCATGTCGAACCTCTCCACCACCTCGCGGCGCGATTCGCACGAGCTGATGGCCGACATCTTCAATTCCTTCGATCGTCAGACCGAAGCCCGCTTCCTGACCGCCCTCGAGGAGGACAACCGCGAGAGCGCCGAGCGGATCAAGTCGCTGATGTTCACCTTCGAGGATCTCGGCAAGCTCGACGCCGGCGGCATCCAGACGCTGCTCAGGAACGTCGAGAAGGACAAGCTCGCCGTCGCCCTCAAGGGCGCCACCGAGAGCTTGCGCGATTTCTTCTTCCAGAACATGTCGAGCCGCGCCGCCAAGATGCTTCAGGAAGACATGGAGGCGCTCGGCCCGGTGCGGCTGCGCGACGTCGACGAGGCGCAGGGCATCATGGTCAACGTCACCAAGGATCTCGCCGCCAAGGGCGAGATCATGATCTCGAAGTCGAAGGGAGAGGACGAGCTGGTCTACTGACCGCTCGGCGCGCGCCATGACGAGACCCGCCCCCTACCTCTTCGACGTCGATTTCTCGCGACCCGAGCCGCCGCCCGAGCCCGAACGTCCGGCCGCCGCGCCGGAACCGCCGCGTCCCACCGTCGACCTCGACCAACACCTCGCCGAGCTGGTGGCGGTGGAGGAGCGCGCCCGCGCCGAGGCCTTCGCGGAAGGACGCGAGGAAGGGTATGCGGCCGGCCGTCTCGACGCCGAGGCGCGCGCCGCCGAGCGCCTCGCCGACGCCGCCTCGAGCCTGGTCGGCGTCGCCCGCACCCTGCTCGCCGCC
>JAAYVT010000109.1 GCA_012517025.1 Phyllobacteriaceae bacterium
CCTGCGCGAGGCCGGCATCGATCCCGACGTGGTCGCCGGCACTTCGATGGGGGCGGTGGTCGGCGCCTGCGACCTCGCCGGCCGGCTCGACCGTCTGGAAACCTTCGCCCGCGATCTGACGCCGCGTGGCGTGTTCGGCCTGCTCGATCTGCGCCTCGGCGGCTCCGGTCTGGTCGGCGGCGAGCGCCTCGCCCGTCTGATCGTCTCCCACCTCGACGACGTCCGCATCGAGGACCTCGCCCGCCCGTTCACCGCGGTGGCGACCGAGCTCGCCACCGGTCACGAGATCTGGCTGACCACCGGCCGACTGGTCGAGGCCCTGCGCGCCTCCTACGCCCTGCCGGGCATCTTCGAGCCGGTCCGTCTCGGCCGTCGCCTGCTGGTCGACGGCGCCCTGGTCAACCCGGTGCCGGTGTCGGTGTGCCGCGCCCTCGGCGCCGAGGTGGTGATCGCGGTCAACCTCGCCTCCGACACCCTGGCCCGCGGCACCGTCGTCCAGGCCCCGCCGATCGAGATCCCGGCCGATCCCGACGATCGCCCGCACGACCGCATCGGCCGTGGCCTGTTGCGCCGCTTCTTCGCCGGCACCGCCGACGCGCCCGGCCTCACCGGCGTGATGATGGAGAGCTTCAACATCATCCAGGATCGCATCACCCGGTCGCGTCTGGCCGGCGATCCGCCCGACGTGATGATCGCGCCGCGTCTCGGTCGCATCGGCCTGTTCGACTTCCACCGCGCGGCGGAAGCGATCGACATCGGCCGCGCCGCCGCCGACCGCGCCTTGCCCGAGCTCGTCGAACGGCTCGGCGAGACGACGCGCTGACCGAGGAAGAAACGAAGACGGGCGCGACACCCCTCCCGTGTCGCGCCCGTCGTCTCCCGTGAGCCCCGGCCGCCGTCTCAGGCGGTGGCGATGTAGGCGCGCATCTGCGCCGCTTCCTGCTCGGCCAGCGCGATCCGCCGCGCCACCACGTCGCCGATCGAGATCAACCCGATCAGCCGGTCGCCGCGCACCACCGGCATGTGACGGAAGCGTCCGTTGGTCATCCGACCGAGCACCTGATCGGTCGTCTCGCTCTCCGTGCAGGTCACCACCTTGGCCGACATGTAGGCCTCGACCGGCTCGTCGAGCCCCTTGCCGCCCTCCGCCGCCAGCGCCCGCACCACGTCGCGCTCCGACACGATGCCGACGATGCCGCCGTGTGCGTCGATCAGCACCACCGCACCGATCTTGTGCAGAGCCAGCGTCTCGCAGACCTCCCGAAGGGTCTGCTTGGGCCCCATGGTGACGACCTGGCGCCCCTTCTGTCCGAGAATGGCCTGAACCGTCATGAACTGTCCTCCCTGAGCTCGTGGTTCGTATACGAACCGATTAGATCCGCTCCGACGACGCCTTCTTTCGGGAACATTCGCTTCGTTTGCGTCGGAGGCGAGTGGTCATGATGCTTGCAGCGCCGCCCCCGCGCAAGGGGGAGACGGCCGCCGATCCAGCGATTTCGTGCGTATCGGTCGCGCGGCGACGTGTCGCGCCTCAGCCGCGCCGCAGCCGCGCCTCGAACCGCGAAAAGCCGAGAAATCCGACGAGGAAGCCGCCGAGATGGGCGCCCCAGGCGACGCTGCCGCCGGCGCCGCCGACCAGTCCCGTGCCGAAGGCGACCAGCGCCACGTTCATCACCACCAGGGCCGCGATCACGCCGCGCACCCGCGGCTCCCGCAACGCCTCGACCACTCCGGCGGTCGGCGCCCACGGCGGCCGGAAGACGAAGCGGAGGAGCGCCCCGAGCAAGCCCGAGACGGTACCCGACGCGCCGATCATCGGCGCTTCCGATCCCCACGCGACGGCGAGATGACCGAGCGCCCCGCCGACCGTCGCGGCGGCGAGGAAGGCGAGGAAACGCGCCCCGCCGGTGCGCTCCAGGATCGGCCGCGTCAGCGCCGCGAACATCGCCGCGTTGATCAGCAGATGCGCCCACCCCTCGTGCAGGAAGGCATAGGTGAGGAACGTCCACGCCAGCGCGCCGACGCCGCCGGGATAGGCGCTGCCGCCGCCGTCGGCGGCGTAGCGGTCGGGCACGAAGCCGAAGGCGTAGACGAGTTCCTGATCGGCGCTCGGCGACAGCCAGGAGCGCAGCACCACCAGCAGGATCATCGCGCCGACCAGCACCGTCACCACCGGCGGCAACAGGAAGACCGGCTCGCCGCGCACCGGTCCCCGCCGGTTTTCGCTTTCGCCCTTCGTCATCTCGCCTCCCTTCGCGTCGTCTCCCCGATATGGCCCCCGCGCCGAGAGGCGACAAGCGCGTTTCGTTTCGAAGCGGCGAAAACCGGCACGACCTTCGCAAGTGTTGACGAGACGTGAACGCATCGTTCGCGTCCACGTCCCGTTTCGGCACATCCCGCCGTCCGGGCGCGGCGGGCAATGCCTGCGAACACGAGGAAATCCGGCCGCCGTCGAGGAAGCTCCGCGGCGGCCCGAACGGGGACGGGAGTCTCGATTCGAGGCACCCGCCGGTGGTGGCCCGAAAGGGCACGGGGGAA
>JAAYVT010000110.1 GCA_012517025.1 Phyllobacteriaceae bacterium
AACACGAACAGAAGCGCCGTCAGGATCGCCCCGCCGGTCCGGAAGCTCTGATACCGGAACAGGTTGAAGAGGATGAACCGGTCGGAGAGTTCTCCGAGGACGTAGAGCATCGAGAGCTTCCTTGTCAGGCCTCGTCGCGGGCGCGGGTGGAGGCGAAGCGGGTCTTCAACGTTTCGACGATCGGTCCCATGCGGCTGCCGTTCGATCCCTTGATCATCACGGCGTCGCCGGGCTGCAGGGCGGAGATCAGCGTCGCCTCGAGATCGGCGGCGACCATCGCCTGCGCCCCCTGCATCTCCGGCGGCAGGGCGTGCCACAGCGCGTGCATCAGCGGACCGGCGCAATAGACGCGGTCGACGTTGGCCGCCGCGAGCGCGTCGGCGAGGCCGACGTGCAGCTTCTCGCCCTGCGAGCCGAGCTCCAGCATGTCGCCGAGCACGGCGATGCGGCGGCCCTTCAGGCCCACCGGGGTCTGGCCGAGCAGCTGGATCGCCGCCCGCATCGACGCCGGATTGGCGTTGTAGCTCTCGTCGATCAGCAGCGCCTCGCCATGACCGAGGTGCAACGAGTGCCGCTCGCCCCGCCCCTTCGGCGGCGTCATCGACGCCAGCGCGAGGCCGGCGCGGGCGAGATCGGCGCCGACCAGCACCGCCACCGACAGCACGGCGAGCGAGTTCTTCACCACGTGCCGCCCCGGCGCGCCGATCTTGTAGGTGATCTCGGTGCCGAGGATCGAGGCGACGGCGGTGGAGTTGTCGGCCTGCAGCGACACCTTGAGCAGACGCGATTCGAGCCCGTCGCGTTCGCCGAAACGGACGATGCGGGCGCCCGCCGCATGTGCCGCCGTCATCAGGATGCCGACCTGATCGACGTCGCCGTCGATCACCGCCGCGCCGTCCGGCTCGAGCCCGGAGAAGATCTCCGCCTTGGCCTCGGCGATCGCGTCGATGTCGCGGAAATGTTCGAGATGCACCGGCGCCACCGTGGTCACCACCGCCACGTGCGGGCGCACCATGGCGACCAGCGGCGTGATCTCGCCGGGGTGGTTCATGCCGATCTCGAACAGTCCGAAGGCGACGTCGGCCGGCATCCGGGCAAGCGTCAGCGGCACGCCCCAATGATTGTTGTAGGAGGCGACCGAAGCGTGGGTCTTGCCCTGCCCCGACAACACTCGGCGCAGCGCCTCTTTGGTCGAGGTCTTGCCGACCGAGCCGGTGATCGCGACGATCTTCGCGGTCGAGCGGGCTCGGGCGGCGCGGGCGAGCCGCCGGAGCGCCTCGAACACGTCGTCGACCACCACGTAACGACCGCCCGCCGGCAGTTCGGCGAGCTTGTCCTCGGCGACCACGCAGACGGCAGCGTCGTATTTCAGCGCCGCCTCGACGAAGTCGTGGCCGTCGCGCGCCTCGCCGCGAATCGCGAAGAAGGCGTCGCCCGCCCCGATGGTGCGGCTGTCGATCGAGATTCCCTCGATGCGTTCGACCGGGCGGCCGACGATGCGGCCGGCGCAGCCTGCGGCGAAATCGGCGAGGGTCCAGAGCGGCGCGGTCATGTGGGAAGAGCCTCCAGGGCGGAACGAACGGCGTCGTGGTCGGAGAACGGCAGCACCGTCTTGCCCACGATCTGGCCGGTTTCGTGACCTTTGCCGGCGACGACGAGAAGATCCCCCGCCGCGAGCAGGCCGACGGCATGGGCGATCGCCTTCGCCCGGTCGCCGATCTCGATCGCGCCGGGGGCGGCGGCGAGGATCTGACGACGGATCTCGGCCGGCTCCTCCGAACGCGGATTGTCGTCGGTGACGACGACCACGTCGGCGAGCCGGGTGGCGATCTCGCCCATGATCGGCCGTTTGCCGGCGTCGCGGTCGCCACCGCAGCCGAACACCACGACGAGACGTCCCTTCGTGTAGGGCCTGACCGCCTCCAGCGCCTTTTCGAGCGCGTCGGGCTTGTGGGCGTAGTCGACGAACACCGGCGCGCCCTGGCGCGTCGCCCCGACCCGGTCGAGCCGCCCCGGCGCCCCGACCAGATGCTCGAGCGCGGAGAGCGTCGCGGCGATCGGCGCCCCGGTGACGACCGCGAGCCCCGCCGCCACCAGCGCGTTGGAGACTTGGAAGGTGCCGAGGAGCGGCAGCGCCACCGCGTGACGCACCCCCTCGGCCTCGATCACCAGATGCTGCCGCCCCGCCTCGGGCGCGACCGAGACGAGCTTCAGCCCGTCGCCGTTCGCCCCGACGGTGAAGACGCGGGCGCCCGCCTGCGCCGCCCGGATCGCCGCGCGCACGCCCTCCGGCGTGTCGACGTCGACGACCGCCGGCGCGCCCTGCGGCAGCAGCCGGTCGAACAGATGCATCTTGGCGTCGAAATAGGCCGCCACGCTCGGGTGATAGTCGAGATGATCGCGCGACAGGTTGGTGAAGCCGCCGGCCGCCGGTCGCACTCCGTCGAGGCGATGCTGATCGAGCCCGTGCGAGGAAGCCTCCAGCGCCACGTGCGTCACCCCCTTCGCCGCCAGGCGAGAGAGATCGCGGGCGAGATCGACCGGATCGGGCGTGGTCAGCGAACCGTAGGTGGCGCCGCCCGGCTCGACGATGCCGATGGTGCCGATCGAGGCGGCGGCGTGACCGAGACGCTCCCAGATCTGCCGAGTGAAGGCGGCGACCGAGGTCTTGCCGCTGGTCCCGGTCACCGCGACGATGGTCGCCGGCTGCGCCCCGAAGAACCGCGCCGCCGTGAGCGCCAGGGCGCGACGCGGCTCGCCCGCCCGCACCACCGGCACCGCGAGCGTGCCGAGTTCGGCACCCTCCGCCGCCAGCACCGCCACCGCCCCCTTCTCCACCGCCTGCGCGGCGAAGCGGGCGCCGTCGGCCTTGGCCCCGGCGAGCGCGGCGAACAGGAAGCCCGGTCCGACCTTGCGACTGTCGGCGGTGAGACCGGCGATCTCCGGATCGCCCGTGGGGATCGTGTCGACGATGCCGTCGAGGAGTTCGCCGAGCCGCATGTCCTTCGTACCTCGTCTCGCCGTCGCCTTGCGGGACGGCCTCAATTGGACGCGACCGTGCCCTTGGGCTGGTCGTATTTCGGCATCACGCCGAGGATCGGCGCGATCCGCCGGATGATCGCCCCGGCCGCCGCGCCGGCGTTGAGGCCCGCCGTCGCCGGCCCCTCGCCGCCCGATTCGGCCTTGGGATCGTCGAGAACGGTGAGCACGACGTACTGGGGGTCGTCCATCGGAAATGCCGACAAGAACGAGTTGAACCGCCGGTTCGCGGAATATTTCCCGTTCTCGATCTTCTCGGCGGTGCCGGTCTTGCCACCGACCCGGTAACCGGGCACCTGCGCCCGCGACCCCGAGCCACCCGAGCCCGGCGTCGCGTTGAGCAGGAAGAGATAACGCATCTTGTCGCTGGTCTCCGGCTTGATGATGCGCCGGGCGATCTTCGCCGCCTCCTCCCGCGTCCGCGGATAGAAGGTCGGGTCGATGTAGAGCCCGCCGTTGATCACCGCCGCGCCGGCCACCGCCGTGTGCATCGGCGTCACCGAGATGCCGTGACCGAACGACATGGTGGCGGTGGAAACGTCGGAGAGCCGCTTCGGGAAGAGCGGCAGCCCGAGATCGGGGAGCTCGGTCTCCAGCCGCTTGTGGAAATCCAGCTTCTCGAAGAACGCCCGCTGCGCCTCGCCGCCGACCTTCAGCGCCATCCGCGCCGAACCGTTGTTGGACGAATAGAGGAAGATCTCGGGCACCGTCAGCGCCCGGCCCTTCGAGTGGAATTCGCCGATTCTCTGCGAGCCGAACACCAGCGGCGTGGTGTCGTAGACGTCGTTGAGCGTCACCTTGCCGGAATCGAGCGTGAAGGCGGAATTGAAAGTCTTGAACACCGAGCCCATCTCGTAGACGCCGAGGGTGGCCCGATTGATGTGATCCTTGACGAAGGCCTGATTGCGGTCGTTCGGATCGAAATCGGGCAGCGACACCATCGCCAGCACCTCCGAGGTGTGGGTGTCGAGGACGATGCCGACGCCCGCCGTCGCGTGGAAGCGCTGGACCGCGTCGGCCATCTCGTCGCGCACCACGTGCTGGACGCGGATGTCGATCGACAGGCGCTTCGGCTTCATCTCGCGTTCGCCGCCGAACCCGGCCTCGTGCAGCGCGTCGAGCCCCATGTCGCGGTCGATCGCCCGTTCGATGCCCATGATGCCGTGGTTGTCGACGTCGACCGTGCCGAGAACGTGGCCGGCGAGCACGCCGCCGGGATAGAAGCGGCGGTTCTCCTCCATGAAGCCGATGCCGGGCAGGCCGAGGCGGAAGATCTTCCGCTTCTGCTCCGGCGTGATCTCGCGCTTCAGCCAGACGAAGCCGGCCTTGCTCGACAGCTTCTTGCGCACGCTCTCGTCGGAGCGCAGGTCGGGGATGACGCTCGACAGCGCGTCGATCGCCTCCTCCACGTCGAGGATGCGGCGCGGCTCGGCGTAGAGCGACGACGACTTGACGTCGGTGGCCAGCACCTCGCCGTTGCGGTCGAGGAGATCGGGGCGGGCGGTGGAGACCTGGGTCTGGCCGCTCGCCAGCGCCTCGTTGTGCTCCTCGCTGGCCGAGCCGAGCGAGAACAGCCGCATCGCCACCGCCGCGTAGACCACGGCGAAGCCGAGGCCGGTCAGCACGATGCGCTTGCGCGAGGCCTTGTGCAGCCGTTCGGCGCGCTCCTCGCCGCTCTCCGGTTCCGGGGTGGCGGCGGGGGCCGCCGGCTCGGCCGGGACGACGGGTTCGGGCGCTTGGAAGTCGAGGTCTTCGCTCACCGGATCACCTTCGTCGGCTCGGGGGAATGCGCCACGGGCGGGCGCGGCGGCAGCGGCGCGAGCATCATCGGCGCCCCGGACGCCTTCGGGATCGACCCGGTCGTGCTCGGTCCGCTCGATTTGCCCCCCGCCTGCGGCAGGCGGTCGAGGAACTTGCCGATCGAGCCGGTCCGCTCGATCGTCTTCTCCGGCTGCGCCAGCTTGATCGAGCCCTTGGTCACGCTCTTGGCGGTCAGACCGGCCTGCAGCGTCGACGGCGTCGGGGTGGCGCCGGCCGGCTTGACGCCCGTCGGCGCGTTCGGCGCCGACGTCCCGGCCGGGCTCGGGGCGGCGGCCGGCGGCACCGCCGGCTTGAACGGAATGTCGTCGATCGAGCCGATCTGGGTCGGATCGAGCGGATCGAGCTCGAGATAGGTGTGGTGCTTCTCGACCAGCTCCTGCAGCCGCTTGGGCTGGTTGAGCAGGCTCCACTCCGCCTTGAGGGTGGCGATCGCGTCGCGTTCGGCCTCGCTCTGGCGATTGATCTTGGCGACCCGCGCGGTCGCCTTCTCCGCCTCGTATTTGAAGTCGTAGACGACGCCGGCCCCGATCAGCATCAGCCCGATCAAGACGAAGTTGATCATCCGCATCATCGGCGCGCCCCCCGGCCGGAAAGATCGACGTACGGCAACCCGAGCGCGGCCGCGTCCACCGGCCGTGCCGGCGCCTCGGTGCGCACCCCCGCGCGCAGCTTCGCCGAACGAGCCCGCGGATTGCCCGCGATCTCCGCCTCGCCCGCCTCGTCGTGACCGCGCATCGGCAACGCGAAGGTCGCCGGCGCGACGCTCTCGCGCGGCGCATGCCGCGACCCGCCGGCCTCGATCCGCGACCGGTCGGCGAAGAACCGCTTGACGATCCGGTCCTCCAGCGAATGGAAGGTGACGACCACCAGCCGACCGCCCGGCCGCAGGATCTTCTCCGCCGCCGCCAGCGCCCGGACCAGTTCGCCGAGCTCGTCGTTGACGGCGATGCGCAGCGCCTGGAAGACGCGGGTCGCCGGATGGATTTCGTGCGGCTTCGACCGGATCACCGTCTCGATGGTGGCGACCAGCTGCTTCGTCGTCTCGTAGGGCGCGGTCTTGCGCGCCTCCGCGATCGCCCGCGCCACCTGCCCCGCCCGCTTCTCCTCGCCGTAGGCCCAGAAGATGCGGGTCAGCGTCGCCACGTCGGCGCCGTTGACGACGTCGGCGGCGGACGGGCCGGAACAGGCCATGCGCATGTCGAGCGGTCCGTCGAAACGGAAGGAGAAGCCGCGCTCGGC
>JAAYVT010000111.1 GCA_012517025.1 Phyllobacteriaceae bacterium
TATTCCTCTACGCGGCGAAACTGAAGGAGGCTGCTCAGCGCTACTGATCCGCCATCCCCTTCGCCTCCACCCACAGCGCCTCCATCTCGTCGAGGCTCGCATCGAGGGGGGTGCGGCCGGCTTCGGCGAGGCGGGCCTCGATGTGGGCGAAGCGGCGGCGGAACTTGTCGTTGGTGCCGCGCAGCGCCGTCTCCGGATCGAGCTTCAGATGGCGGGCGAGGTTCGCCACCGCGAACAACACGTCGCCGAGTTCGTCGGCTTGGCGAACGGCGCTCGGCGAGGGGGTGACGATCTCCACCTCGATCTCGTCGATCTCCTCGCGGATCTTGGCGATCACCGCCAGCGGATCGTTCCAGTCGAAGCCGACGGTGCCGGCCTTCGCCTGCAGCGCCACCGCCCGGGTCAGCGCCGGCAGGCCGAGGGCGACGCCGTCGAGCAGACCCTTCGGCGGCTCGGCGCGCCCTTCCGCCGCCAGACGAACGGCGCGGGCGGCCTTCTCCTCCGCCTTGATGCGGGCCCAGGCGTCCTGCGCGACGGCGACCTCGCGGGTGTCCTCGTCGCCGAAGACGTGCGGATGGCGGCGGATCATCTTGGCGGTGATCGCCTCGACCACGGCGCCGAAGTCGAAGCTGCCCTCCTCCTCGCCCATCCGGGCGTGGAACACCACCTGCAGCAACAGATCTCCCAACTCCTCGCAGAGATCCGAGCGATCGCCGCGCGAGATCGCCTCGGCGACCTCGTAGGCCTCCTCGATGGTGTAGGGGGCGATGGTGGCGAAGTCCTGCTCGAGGTCCCACGGACAGCCGGTACCGGGGGTGCGCAGCCGCGCCATGATCTCGACGAGGCGGGCGACGTCGCGGGAAGGGGTCATCGATGAGTCCTGTCGGCGGTCGGATCGGGGAGGGCGCGCGCCATGGTTAGCGCGATCGGAGGCGGGAATGAAGCGCATCGCCGCATCGGTCCTCTTCCTTACGCTCGATTGCCTGCGACCACGCGCGCGGTTGCCGGTTACGCGGAGCGCGCGAATATGGCCCCGAGATGAAACTTTCGTCGCAGTCGACGTCGTCGACGGGAAAGGACGCGTCATGGACGACATCCCCGGTCGGGATCCCGTCGCCGCCTATTACGGCGAGGAAATCCGCACCGCCGCCGACCTGAAGACCGGCGTCTGCAGTTGCCGGGAGCCGGTATCGGCGGCGCATCGCGCCATCCTCGCCACCATCGATTCCGAGATCCTCGATCGCTTCTACGGCTGCGGCTCGCCGATCCCGCCGGCGATCGAGGGCGCGACCGTGCTCGATCTCGGCTGCGGCTGCGGCCGCGACGTCTTCCTGCTGTCGAAGCTGGTGGGACCGCAGGGACGGGTGATCGGCGTCGATCTGCTGCAGAGCCAGCTCGACATCGGCGAACGGCACCGCGACGAACAGGCGCGCCGGTTCGGCCATCCCCGCTCCAACGTCGAGTTCCGCCGCGGTCGGATCGAGGATCTCGCCGCGATCGGCCTCGCCGACGCCTCGATCGACGTCGTCGTCTCCAACTGCGTGATCAATCTCAGCCGCGACAAGGACGCGATCTTCCGCGAGGTGCGCCGAGTGTTGAAGCCGGGCGGCGAATTCCTGTTCGCCGACGTCTTCGCCGATCGTCGCCTGCCCGAGGCGATGCGCCGCGACGCGGTGCTGATCGGCGAATGCCTCGGCGGCGCGCTCTATACCGAGGACTTCCGTCGGGCGATGGAGAAGGCCGGCTTCGCCGATCACCGGGTGGTGTCGACGATGCGATCGGAGATCGGCGACGCCGACATCGCCGAGCGGATCGGCAACGTCGTGTTTTCGTCGAGCACCGTCCGCGCCTTCAAGCTCGACGACCTCGAGGACCGTTGCGAGGACTACGGGCAGGTCGCGATCTATCGCGGCACGCTTCCCGATCACCCGCGCGGCTTCGCCCTCGACGATCACCATCGCTTCGAAACCGGCCGGCCGATGCTGGTGTGCGGCAACACCGCCGCGATGGTGTCGCAGACGCGATACGCGCCGCATTTCCGGCTGATCGGCGATCGCTCCGTGCATTTCGGCGCCTTCGACTGCGGCGGGCCGGCGCGCGAGGAGCGGGGCGGAGAGGGGGCGTGTTGCTGCTGAACGGTGCTTGCCGTTTGCCGCTCGCTCGCCCAGGATCTGGCGTCTCCCGAACCGCGCGCCGCGCCCCAGTCCCGAGTGCCCCATGCCGCCGCTCGTCCCCGTCACCCGCTCGATCGTCCTCGACGCCGACGAACTCGTCGAAACCTTCGTGCGCGCTTCCGGCCCCGGCGGCCAGAACGTCAACAAGGTGGCGACGGCGGTGGAACTGCGGTTCGACGTCGCGCATTCGCCGTCGTTGCCGGAGCGGGTGCGGGAACGGCTCTACGAGCTCGCCGGCCGGCGCCTGACCGGGGAGGGAGTTCTGATCCTGCGGGCCGAGCGCTTCCGCACCCAGGAGCGCAACCGCGCCGACGCGCTCGACCGGTTGATCGCGCTGATCCGCGAGGCGGCCACCCCACCGCCGCCGCCGCGCAAGGCGACGCGGCCGACGCTCGGCTCGAAGATCCGCCGGCTCGAGGGCAAGAAGAAACGCGGCGAGGTGAAGACCCTCCGGCGCGGCCGTCCCGACGTCGATTGAAACCGGCTCTCAGATCAACCCGGCGGCGATGTTGATCGCCAGCGCGAGCACGGTGGTGTTGAAGAAGAAGGCGAGGGTGCTGTGGACGAGGGCGACGCGGCGCGCCCGCTTCGCGGTGAACTCGACGTCGGCGGTCTGTCCCGAAGTGCCGATCGCCACCGCCGCATAGAGGAAGTCCCAGTAGTCCGGATGCTCCTCGCCGGGAATGCGCAACCCGCCGTCGCCGCCTTCGGCCCGGCCGAGCGCGGCGACGTGGGCGTAGTGGATGGCGAACATCACCTGCGTCAGGCACCAGGACACCACCACGGTTCCCGCCGCGAGCCCGACGTGGAGCGCGCGCGTGAGACCGGTCTGATCCTTCACCACGCCCAACTCGGCGACGACACCGACGAGGCTCGCGGTGGCCGCCGCGGCCGAGAGCAGCAGGATGAGGGCGGCGTTCTCGTCGAGGCGACGGGCGCGGCGCAGCGTTGTCTCGGCGTCGGAGCGGGCCATCATGTGCAAGGTCGCTGCGAGATAGAGCAGCACCGAGCCGTTCCAGGCGACGAGCAGCGCGGTCGGCAACCGCCACCCGGGAAGCCACGACAGCGCCCCGGCGAGCACGGCGAAGATCACCACGGCGAAGGAGAGGCGCGGACGCCGCACCAAACCGGCGAACCGCCGCAGCGGTCCCGGCTCGGCGTGCGCGTGGGAGCGGGGGCCGGCAGGGTCGGTCATGGAATACCTCTCGGGCGTGGCGACGGTCCGGCGACCTCGAGCCGAGGACACGGGCCTCGTGGAGAGGTCTATCGCGCGGGGCGGCCGTTGGGGAGGGGTCCGAGCACCGGCGGCCCGGAAGGGCAGGCCTCGGGCGATCGGTGCGGACGACGGGGGCGATCACCGTCCGCCGCTCCACGGGTCCGATTGCGCGCGAAGTCCCGGTCGTGTCCGTTTGGCCGGCATCGTTCCACGTTCTCGCGGTCGGTGAGCTTCATGCCTCGCTGTTCGACGATGCTCCGATTTTCGCTCGTTCTCGTCGTCGCGTCGGGGATGGTGGTTTGGAGGCCGGTGATGGTCGGCGAGACATCGCGGAAAGAGGCGTCGCTCATGGTGATGCTGCGCCGCGGCGCAAACGAGCCTCCGCCGATTCGCATCGTCGATCGGACCTCGCACACGGCCGTCGAAATTCGTCTCGGCGCGGGGCACGTTCCCACTCACGCCGGTCGTCGGCCCGCGGCATACCGGGCGGATGCCGTTTCCCGTGACGAGCGAGCCGTGTGGGACATGGCCGGTGCAGGTGCGGTTCGACGACGACGGCGAGGCGATCGGGGAGCTGGATCCCTGTGTGATCCTGTCGATCAGGATCCGCGACGACGGAGGCTCGGCGGAAGGCGAGGTCGACGCAGACGCTCGTTTCGGACCGACCGGGGATCGTCTCGCCAGCCGCGATCATAGGCATCGATTCGCATAAGACGGATTATGGAATATATTTGACTCGGAAAACGTCCGGTATCGGCGCCCACCGACGGCAGGATCGACGAGTGCCTTCCGTGCTCGAGCGCTGCTTCACGGTTCCGACGGTCCGTCGTCACGCCACCTCGACGGGATCGCGCCGCCGACGGAACACACCGCACGTGCGCCCGGCAACTCCCGCGCTCCGACGCCGATGCTCGAACGTCGTGTCGGTGGACGCCGGTCGCGAGCGCCGCGATCCAAGCTCGGTGCGAGCTCGGCTCACGCCGGAAACGTCAGCTCGAGCCCGTCGAAGGCCGGCTCGACGCCGGCGGGAAGTTTCGCCTTCAGAGCCTCGTAGTCGAGTTCGTTGTGGAGATGGGTCAACACCGCCCGCTTCGGCTTCTCCCGACCGATCCAGCCGATGGCCTCCTCGACGCTGAGGTGGCTCGGATGCGACCGGATCCGCAGCGCGTCGAGGATCCACAGATCGAGCTTCTGCAGCGCCGTCAGGCTCTCCTTGGGAAAATCCGACACGTCGGTCGAATAGGCGACGCCACCGAACCGCAGGCCGAGACTGTCGATCTCGCCGTGGATCTGCCGGAACGGCGTCACCGCGATCGAGCCCCCTTCCCCGGGGATCGAAATCGCATGGCCGACGGACAGACGATGCTCCTTGACGATCGGCGGATAGGCCGACCCCGGCGGCGTCTGGAAACAATAACCGAAGGCGTCGTGCAACCGCTTCGAGGTCGGTTCGTCGACCCACACGTCCACCAGCCGGCTGCGGTTGAGGACGAAGGCGCGCAGATCGTCGAAGCCGTGGATGTGGTCGGCGTGGGCGTGGGTGATGACGACGCCGTCGATCCAATCGACCTTGGCGTCCAACATCTGCTCGCGCAGGTCGGGGCCGGCGTCGACCAGGACGCGGGTCTTGCGCCCGGCCTCGTCGGTGCGGGTCACCAACAGACTGGCGCGACGGCGCCGGTTCTTCGGATTGCCCGGGTCGCAGGCGCCCCAGTCGTTGCCGATGCGCGGTTTGCCCGGCGAGGAGGCGCATCCGAGGATCCGAAAGGTCATCGTCGCGGTCATCGTCGGGATCTCCCTGGTCTTCTTCGGTTTCTGGGGGTTCTGGTTCGCTCCGCCGCACCGGTCGGCGCGGCGGGAAGTCAGGCCGGCACTTTCGAGAAGAGCCGATGGAAGTTGGCGGTCGTCGCCGCGGCGATCGCCTCCGGGCTCACGCCCTTGACGGCGGCGAGAACCTTCGCGGTCTCCGCGACATAGGCCGGCTCGCAGCGCTTGCCGCGATGGGGAAGGGGCGCCAGATAGGGCGAATCGGTCTCCACCAACAGCCGATCCATCGGCACCTCGGCGGCGACCGCCCTCACCTCCTCGGCCTTCTTGAAGGTCAGGATCCCGGAGAACGAGACGTAGCCGCCGAGCGCCAGCGAGCGCCGCGCCAGATCGGCGCCGGAGGAGAAACAGTGCAGGAGGTGGGGGAAGGCCCCGATCTCCGTCTCCTCCTCGAGGATCCGCGCCATGTCGTCGTCGGCCTCGCGTGAATGGATGACCAGCGGCAGGCCGGTCTCGCGCGCCGCGCGGACGTGCATGTGGAAGCCGTCCTCCTGCAGGTCGCGCGGCGACAGATCGTAGTGATAATCGAGCCCGGCCTCGCCGATCGCCACGCATTTCGGATGCTCGGAGAGCCGGAGCAGGTCGTCGAGGCCGACGTCCTGCTCCTCCTCGGCGCTGTGGCAATGGGTGCCGACCGAACAGTAGATCTCGTCGTGCCCCTCGGCGATGGCGCGGACGCGATCGAACTGCTTCACCCGGGTCGAGATGGTGACCATCTTCGCCACCCCGACGGCGCGGGCGCGCGCCAGCACGCCCTCCATGTCGGCGGCGAAGTCGGGGAAATCGAGATGGCAGTGGCTGTCGACCAGAACCACGACTCAGGCCCCCTTCCCTTCCTCTTCGACCGGCTCCACCCACTTGGGGAAGATCGGCATCGGCGCCGGCAGCACCGTGCCGGCCACCAGAGGGGTCGCAAAGGCAGCGAAATTGCGCGCTTCCGGCGCCTGGCCGAGCAGGTCGAGCAACTGGCCCGAAGCGGTCGGCACCACCGGCTGGGTCAGCAGCGCGACGCGGCGAAGCACTTCCGCCGTCACCCACAACACCGTCCCCATCCGCTCCGGATCGGTCTTCTTCAAGGCCCACGGCGCGGCGGCGGTGAACCAGCGATTGGTCTCGGCGACCACGGCCCAGATCGCTTCCAGGCTCTTGTGGATCTCCTGGCGGTCGTAAGACGCGCGCGAGGTCGCGAGCAGCGCTTCGGCCTGGGCGAGCAAGGCCTCGTCTTCCGCGGCGAGCGCCGCCGGGGTCGGCACCACGCCGCCGCAGTTCTTGGCGATCATCGACAGCGAGCGCTGCGCCAGATTGCCGAGATCGTTGGCGAGGTCGGCGTTCATCCGGGCGACGATCGCCTCGTGGCTGTAGTTGCCGTCCTGACCGAACGGCACCTCGCGCAGGAAGAAATAGCGCACCGTCTCCGCCCCGTAGGCCTTGGCGAGGTCGAAGGGATCGACCACGTTGCCCACCGACTTCGACATCTTCTCACCCTTGTTGAAGATGAAGCCGTGGGCGAACACCCGCTTCGGCAGCGGCAGGCCCGCCGACATCAGGAAGGCCGGCCAATAGACCGAATGGAAGCGGACGATGTCCTTGCCGATGACGTGCAGATCCGCCGGCCACCACTTCTTGTAGTGGTCACTCGCCTCGTCCGGGAAGCCGGCGCCGGTGATGTAGTTGGTCAGCGCGTCGACCCAGACGTACATGACGTGGCCGGGGCAGTCCGGCACCGGGATGCCCCAATCGAAGGTGGTGCGGCTCATCGACAGGTCTTCGAGCCCGCCCTTGACGAAGCTGATCACCTCGTTGCGGCGCGCGTCCGGGCCGATGAAGTCGGGGTTCGCCTCGTAATGGGCGAGCAGGCGATCCTGGAAGGCGGAGAGGCGGAAGAACCAGCTCTCCTCCTCGGTCCACTCCACCGGCGTGCCGGTCGGCGTGGCGCGGCGCTGGCCGTCCTCACCGACTTCGGTCTCGCTCTCGGTGTAATAGGCCTCGTCGCGGACCGAGTACCAGCCGCCGTATTTCGCCATGTAGAGGTCGCCGGCGTCGCGCATGCGCCGCCACACCTCCTGCACCGAGGCGTGGTGATCGGCTTCGGTGGTGCGGATGAAGCGGTCGTAGGAGACCTCGAAGGCCGCGTCCATCTCCTTGAAGACGGCCGAGTTGCGATCGACGAGCTGGTGCGGCGTCATGCCCTCGCGGCTCGCCGTCTGGTGCATCTTGAGGCCGTGCTCGTCGGTGCCGGTCAGGAAGAACACGTCGAAGCCGTCGAGCCGCTTGAAGCGGGCGAGCGCGTCGGTGGCGAGCTTCTCGTAGGCGTGGCCGACGTGGGGGCGGCCGTTGGGATAGTCGATCGCCGTGGTGATGAAGAATTTGGGCGCGGTCATGGTCGTTCCTTCGGGTACGGTCCGGCTCAGGCGCCGGAGCGCACCGGTCGACGGTTCGGGCGAAGCGCCCGAAAGCGTCGTCGTCCCCGAGGCATACTCAATTCCGCGCCGCCTCGGCAAGGGTGCGTAGGGCGGCGAGGATCGTCGCCTTGCGATCGAGGTTGAGCGCGTCGCTGCGGGCGACGATACGAACGATCTCGTCGTGCGCCTCTGCGAAGGCCGCGGCTTGCGCCAATCCCCGCGTCTCCAGCGCCCGCCGCGCCGCGCGGGTCGCCACCTCGCCGAGGAAATCGACCGCCACGTCGAAGGCTTCCTCGGCGCCCTTGGCCGCCACCCGGTCGGCGAAGGCGTGGGCGGCGCGCGGGTCGAGATCGGGGGCGCGGCCGACGATCGCTTCCAGCGCCCGCATCAAGCCGGCGCCGTCGGTGGCGATGAGCGTCATCGCTCGGCGTAGCGAGCCGTCGGCGAGCTCGGCGGCTTCCGCGAAGGCGCGCGGCTCGCCGGCGATCTCCAGCCGGCCGAGCGCCGCCGCGATGGCGTGCGGATGGAGCGGCGCGAGGTCGAGTCGGCGACACCGCGACCGGATGGTCGGCAGCAGTCGCCCCGGCGAGTGGGCGATCACCAGGAACAGCGAGCGCGGAGGCGGTTCCTCGAGAATCTTCAACAAGGCATTGGCCGAATTGACGTTCAGCTCATCGGCGCTGTCGACGATCGCGATCCGCCACCCGCCCTCGCCGGCCGTCGAGCCGAAGAACGACACGGTGCGGCGGATCTCCTCGACCGGCA
>JAAYVT010000112.1 GCA_012517025.1 Phyllobacteriaceae bacterium
CGCCTTTCGCGCCGGCCACGTGCCGGACCTACGGACCCAGGCGGAGATCCGCCGCGGTGTCGAGGCGCGCGTCGGCGCCGGCGATTTCCTCGGCCTCGCCGTCACCAACCTCGGCTCGCAACGGGCGTTGCAGCGGGCGACCGGGCTCGAGGTTCTCGACTACCGCTCGGTGGCCAACCGCAACGGCGGCCTGTTCGCGCTGGCGCTGCACGTCACCTTCGTCGGCGGCGCGGCGCGGCTGACCTTCACCTTTCCCCGTCCCCTCACCCCGGACGTTCTGGCGCGAACCGTTCTCGACCAGACGTTCGACCGATTGGAGAACTGGTCATGACGCAGACGATCGACGTGGCAGGCGGCAGGATCCATTACGAGACGATGGGGCACGGCCCCCGCTCGGTGGTCTGTCTACACGGCAATTCCTCGGCCGCCGGCGCCTTCCGCCCCTTGGCGGCGGCCCTCGGCGAGGCGTTCACCCTCCACCTCCTCGACTTTCCCGGCCACGGCGGTTCGGAGGGCGGCGAGGTCTTCCGCGCCGCCTATTCGTTCCAGGGGCTGAAGGAGATCCTGCTGCAATGGCTCGACCGGCTGGACCTGCGTCCGGAGGGGATCATCGGCCACAGCATGGGCGGGCACATCGCCGCCCAGGCGGCGCGCGACATCCCCTCGCTGCGCTTCCTGGTGTTGCTGTCCAGCCCGCCGATCGCCGGCGTCGAGGGCGTCGCGCGCTTCTTCCGCCCCACCGCGCCGACCGCCGACGTCTTCGCCGAGACGTTGGACGACACCGCGATCGACCGGCTGGTCGTCGCCTTCACCCACGCCGGCTTCGATCCGGCACGGGCGGCCGCCGTCGCCGCGCGGATCCGCGCCACCGACGGCGTCTTCCGCGACGCGCTCGGCAAGTCGCTCGCCGGCGCCGACGTGGTGGACGAGGCCGCCGCCCTCGCCGAGGCGGGCGATCTCGAGCTGCTGCTGGTCGGCGGCGAGCGGGACGGGTTCATCCGGCCCGACTATTTCGATTGGGTCGCGACCCGGTTGCCGCACCGGCGCAAGAGCCTGCTGGTCCTGCCGGAGAGCGGCCACAGCCCGCACCTCGAGGCCACCGCGAAGACCGCCGACGCCATCCTCGCCCGCTTCGGCGGAGCCGAGCTCGATCGGCCCGCCGCCTGACCCCCGTCGGGAGCGACCGTCTGCAACGGAGGACGAAGTCATGAGTGCGAAGATCCTGATCGTCGGCGCCGGCCCGGTCGGCATGACGCTGGCGCTCGAACTGGCGAAATACGGCGTCGACTTCGACATGATCGACAAGCGCGCCGCCAAGAGTTCGGCGTCCAAGGCGCTCAGCGTCAGCGCCGCCAGCCTCAAGGTGTTCCAGGGGCTGGGGCTCGAGGACAAGTTCAACGGCGTCGGCAAACGCGTCAGCGACATCTACGTCTACTATCGCGGCCGCCGCTGCGCCCACATCGACAAGCGTCGGCTCGACGGCCCGTTCGACTACTATCTGAGCCTGCCGCAACCCGAGACCGAGGCGATCCTCGAGCAGCAGATGGCCGAACGAGAGATCGCGGTGCGCTACGAGACCGAATGCCGGCTGGTCGAGAACACCGCCGACGCCGTCCACGTCGAGTGGACGCGGTCCGGCTCCGACGTCGTGGAGCGCCACTCCTACGACCACGTCGTGGCCTGCGACGGCGCGCACGGGGTGGTCGCCAAGAAGCTCGGCCTGCCGTTTCGCGAATACGACTACGGCCGTCACTTCGTCATGGGCGACGTCCGCTTCGATCGCCAGCTCGCCATGGAGACGACGAGCTACTTCGTCACCGACGACGGCTTCATGATCTATCTGCCGATGGCCGGCGGCATCACCCGGCTGGTGGTCGGCCGGCGGGGGCCCCTGCCCTCGCCGGGGTTCGTGCCGTCGACGGCGGATCTGCAGCAGGCCTTCGACGCCTATTTCCCGCAGCAGGCGCGGATCACCGAGGTGGTGTGGGCCTCCGGTGCCCGGATGTTCGCCAAGGTCGCGGAGACCAATCGGCTCGGCCGGGTGTTCTTCGCCGGCGACGCCTTCCATCTCTTCAGCCCGATCGGCGGCCAAGGCATGAACACCGGGCTGCAGGACGCGTTCAATCTCGGTTGGAAACTGGCCTGGGTGTCGCACGGTCTGGCTCACCCGCGATTACTCGAGACCTATCGGCACGAGAGGATGGCGACGGTCGAGAAGACCTTCGCCAACGTCCATCGCAACACGCTGCAGATCCTGCGCGAGATCGAGACCGACGCGGCGGCGAACGCCTTCGTGCCGCACCCCGGCAACCGCGCCCTCTATCGCCGCGATCTGCCCTTGGAGTTCAGCGGCTTCCAGGTCGACTACGCCGACGCCGACGGTGGTCTCGCCGGGCGGCACGTGCCCTATTTCACCGGCCTCGCCGACGTGCTGCCGGTGGCCTCCTCGTGGGATCTGCCGCAGCTCGCCCGCAACGTCGTCTTCGCCGCCAGCCCGGCGGTGTGCCGCGACCTGGAGCCGATGATCGCCGAATTCGACCGGGTGGCGACGCCGCTCGCCGCACCGCCGGCGGCCGCGGCGTTGAGCCTCGACGTCAACGACGTCTGCCTGGTGCGACCCGACGGCTACATCGGTTACGCCGGCGATCTCGTCGGCCTGCGGGCCTATCTGGAACGCCATTATCGCCATCCGTCGGCACATTGAGCGGCCGTCGCGCGGCGTCGGTCGCGTCGCGCGGCACCGATGCGAAAGACGAGATCGTGTCGGCCGCCGGCAGAGGCGGCGACGCCCTGCGGCGTTGCGACGAGGGGGGAATACGCCTAAATTGTAATCCTCCGTTGTTCGGGCAGAGGTAGATATCGATGAAGATCGGCGAGCTCGCGCGACGCACCGGCATCAGTGTCCGGATGTTGCGATATTACGAGGAGCAAGGCGTTCTCTCGCCGGGGCGGCGGTCCTCGGGATATCGCGACTACGACGCCGGCGATCTCAAGTTGATGCGGGTGGTCAAGCGGCTGCAGGGCGCCGGACTGCCGATCACCACCATTCTCGAGATCATGCCGTGCATCATCGAGAAGGAGATGACGATCACCGAGTGTCCGATGGTGATCGCCACTTTGGAGGACGCCAAGGATCGCATCCGCCGCAAGATCTCGGAGCTGCAGTTGTCCGAGGCGTCGCTGGAAAGCGTCATCGGCTCGATCGGCCTTCCCCTCTTCACCGGTGAGGACGGTCACTCGTCGGCTTCGCAGACGCGGGCGGCGACGCCTCGCTGACCCCGGGGCCGGTTCCGACCGATCGGTGAGGGAAGATCTTCCGAAAGGCGCCGCCCGGTCGGGCGGCGCCTTTTTCGTCTTCGCCGCGCCGAACCGACTCCCGCCGCGCCGCCGTCGCCGCCGCTTGACTCTCACAGCGCCGTCAGAGTCGAGACTGCTCTCGTCGTGTCGTCACGGGAGTGGAGCGGATGCGGATTCGTCGTTCGATGGGAAACGAAAATCGGGGTCTCACCGGCGCGTCGGGCGCCACCGACGGGAGCCGGGGGCGGCGATCGGCGCCGCTCGCCGCGACCCACCCGCGCCGCG
>JAAYVT010000113.1 GCA_012517025.1 Phyllobacteriaceae bacterium
CCCTCGGGTGGGATCGAGCGGACGAGCGGGGGAGGAAGACCCCACGAATTCGGCCCGTCCATCCGACCCGGTGTTTCGGATCGGCGCTCGTGCCGCTCCCGTGCGGATCCGCATCGACGATCCGATCACCGAAACCGACCTGCCCGACGGCCGAGTGCGGCCGTTCGGCGTCGACCGATCGGAATTCGATGCCTCGCTGCGGACGCTCGACCCGATCGACGAGATCTCCTTCCTCGACCTCGAATGCGGAAGGTTCGGCGCGGCGTGGGTCGGAGACCGTCTGCGGCGGCGTCTCGAACCTCTGTTCGGTGGCGGCCATGGGTCCGGCCTCCTGCTCCACCATCGCTGCGGCCACGCTCTGCTCCGGGCCCGGCTGGCGATCACCCATCTCCTCGACCGCACGCCGACGACGCCGGAGAGGTGGCGGCGCAAGGCAGTGGAACCGATCGGATCGGTGCTCGACGGCAGAGCCCGACGACGGTCGCGTCGGTGAGGACGCGCGGTCAAATCGCGAAATCCTCCGGCGCTTCGATCCCCTTGCGGACGATCTCCATGAACCGTCCGCCGACCGCTCCGTCGATGACGCGATGATCGTAGGCGAGCGTCACCGGCAACATCGGGCGCGGCAGGAAGGAGCCGTCGATCTCCACCAGTCGGCGCGCCGCACGGCCGATGCCGAGAACGCCCACTTCCGGGGCGTTGATCGTCGGCGTGAAGCCGGTGCCGCCGAGCCGGCCGAGATTGGTGACCGAGAAACAGCCACCCTCGGCATCGGAGAAGGCGAGCCTCCCCGAGCGGGCGCGCTCGGCGAGTGAGGCGATCTCGTCGGCGAGCGCCAGGACGCCCTTCCGGTCGGCCCCCCGGATCACCGGGGCGATCAAACCGAGCGGCGTGTCCACCGCGAAGCCGATGTTGCAGTATTTCTTGAGGATCAGGTTGTCGCCGGTCTCGTCGAGCGAGGCGTTCATCTCGGGGATCGCCGCGAGCGCGCGGGAGCAGACGGCGATCACGAAGGGCAGGATGGTGAGTTTCACCCCCCGCGCCGCGGCCTGCGGCTCGAGACGCGCCCGCAGGGCGTCCAACCGACCGAGATCGCATTCGTCGAACTGCACGACGGTCGGCACGTTGACCCAGCTGGCGGTCATTCGGCGCGCGATCACGCGCCGGATCTTGTTCATCGGCCGGACTTCGACGTCGCCGAAGAGAGAGAAGTCGATCGTCTCGACCCTTGGAAAGGACGTCGTTCCGACATTCGTCGTCATGATGAGTTCTCCCGCGTTCGACGGCCGGTCGCCGACGGTTCCGTCGGCGGCCCGTCTCACCTCGCCGTCTCGTCGATGCCGACGGGCCGATCAGCCGGCGAAGATCGTATCACCGCTCTTGCCGCCGAGACCCGGATGGCCGTCGAAGCGCACCGCGCCGACCGCCACGTTCGGGCCCGCCGCCGCCGCGATCCGAGCGGTTCCGGCGACGCCGAAGCCGCCGCACAGTTCGATCGCGGCGATCCCTTCGCCGACCAGCGTCTTCGTCGCCCGTTCGGCCGCCGCGTAGTCCGGCACGCCGACCACGGTCAGTTCGACCGCCGGGGTCTTCACCGTCGCGCG
>JAAYVT010000114.1 GCA_012517025.1 Phyllobacteriaceae bacterium
GCTCGCCGTGGGCGGTGTCGCCGCGACCACGCCCTCCGCCCCGGCGATCGCCGCCGCCCGCGCCGTCGACGCGGCGAAGCTCGAGATCGTCACCGCCAAGGGCCGCCCCGCCTTCGAGATCGAGATCGTCGACACCGACGAGAGCCGCGCCGAGGGCCTGATGTTCCGCAAGCAGATGGCGCCGGACCACGGCATGCTATTCGATTTCCGTCGCGAACAGCCGGTATGGTTCTGGATGAAGAACACCTATCTGCCGCTCGACATGATCTTCGCCCGCGCCGACGGCTCGATCGTCTCGATCGCCACCGACGCGGTGCCGCTGTCGGAGGACACCATTTCCTCCGGCGGCTCGGTGCGGTTCGTGTTGGAGGTGAATGCCGGAACCGCCGCGCGGCTCGGCCTCGCCCCCGGCGATCGGCTGGTGCATCCGCGAATTCCCGCAGCGCGGTGAGGGAAACGCGCGTCGCGCTTGCCGGTGGCGCCGGGGCATTGTATTGCGGACGCGAGAGCGTTCACGGCTGCCGATCGGTCGCGGGGATCCCGCCGCCGGGGCGGAGGGTTCGGAACGGGGTATAGCGCAGCCTGGTAGCGCGGAAGTTTTGGGTACTTCAGGTCGCAGGTTCGAATCCTGCTGCCCCGACCACCGGCTTTCCCGTGGCGATCGTCGCGGGTGCCGACGAGCGACGAACGAGGAGACGAGACGCGATGGTGGCGCGCATCTTCAGACCGGCCAAGACGGCCATGCAGTCCGGCCGGGCCAAGACCAAGCGGTGGGTCCTGGAGTGGGAGCCCGAGACGGCGAAGACGGCGGATCCGCTGATGGGCTGGACGTCGTCGTCCGACATGAAGGGTCAGCTGCGCCTGTTCTTCGAGACGAAGGAAGAGGCGGTCGCCTACGCGACGCGCAAGAACCTCGACCATCGCGTGATCGATCCGCAGGAGCGGTCGCCGAAGACGGTGTCCTATTCCGACAACTTCAAGTTCGGCCGCGTCGGCGTCTGGACGCACTGATCTTCCGCGCGACCGGCCCGGCGCGGCGGTGCGACCGCCCGCGCCGGCGCGGTCGCGTCCTTTCGGCGGCCTCGAACCCGCCTTCGGCCCCGTAGCTCAGGGGATAGAGCGACAGCCTTCTAAGCTGTTGGTCGCACGTTCGAATCGTGCCGGGGTCGCCAATCTTTTCAATGACTTGCTCCGACGGCCCGGCTCGTTCGGACGAGCCGAGCCGTCGGTGGTTCGGGCACCCCTCACGATCCGGTCTCGCAGCGAGCCGTCGGGGCCCGCCTGCCTTCTCGGAAGGTGAGGTCGATGCGTCCCGGCGCACCGATCGTCGCGACGGGACCTTCGCCTGCCACCCGAGCCGTCCGCCGAAACGACGAAAGCCCTCGCGCCGGATCTCGGCGCGAGGGCTCGCGGATGGTGTCGCCGGTGGTGCCTCAGCCGAAGCGGCCGGTGATGTAGTCCTGCGTCCGCGTGTCCTGCGGCGAGGTGAAGATCTTCGTCGTCTCGTTGTACTCGATCAGATTGCCGAGCAGGAAGAACGCCGTCATGTCCGAGCAGCGCGCCGCCTGCTGCATGTTGTGGGTGACGATGACGATGGTGAATTCGGTCTTCAGCTCGTCGATCAGCTCCTCGATGCGGGCGGTCGAGATCGGATCGAGAGCCGAGGTCGGCTCGTCGAGCAGAACGACTTCCGGCTTCACCGCGATGGTACGGGCGATGCACAGGCGCTGCTGCTGACCACCCGACAGGCCGGTCGCCGGCGAGCCGAGACGATCCTTGACCTCGTCCCACAGCGCCGCCTTGGAGAGCGACCATTCGATGCGCTCGTCCATCTCCGCCTTGGAGATGGACTCGTTGAGCTTGATGCCGAAGGCGATGTTGTCGCGGATCGACATCGGGAACGGCGTCGGCTTCTGGAACACCATGCCGACGCGGTTGCGCAGCATCACCGCCGGCATCCCGCCGGAGAGTACGTCCATCCCGTCCATCACCACCTTGCCGGTGGCGCGCTGGCCCGGATAGAGGTCGTACATGCGGTTGAGCACGCGCAGCAGGGTCGACTTGCCGCAGCCCGACGGGCCGATCATCGCGGTCACCCGCTTTTCCGGCACCGCCATGTCGATGCCGTGCAGGGCGCGGTTGTCGCCGTAGAAGAATTCGAGGTTCTCGATCGAAATCTTGGTCTCGGCGCCGTCGCGGCCGATCGACTTGCGCAGCGGTTCGGTCGAAAGTCCGTTGAGTTCGATGTTCATCACGCAGCCTTTCCGCCGGGCGCCAGCACGACTCGGGAGACGATGTTGAGGAGGAGCACGCCGACGGTGATCAGGAAGGCGCCGGCCCAGGCGAGCGCCACCCACTCGTCGAACGGGCTGCCGGCGTACTGGTAGATCGTCACCGGCAGGCTCGCCATCGGCGCGCCGAGATCGAACGACCACGACAGATTGCCGAGCGAGGTGAAGAGCAGTGGCGCGGTCTCGCCGGCCGCACGGGCGACCGAGAGCAGGATGCCGGTGGAGATGCCGGTGCGCGCCGCCCGCCACAGCACCGCGGTGACCACCTGCGCCCGCGTCGCGCCGAGCGCGAAGGCGGCCTCGCGCAAGCTGCTCGGCACCAGCCGCAGCATGTCCTCGGTGGCGCGCACCACCACCGGCAGGATCAGCACCGCCAGCGCCAGCGCGCCGGAGAAGCCGGAGAAGGCGCCCATCGGCTTGACCAGCAGCTCGTAGACGAACAGGCCGATCAGGATCGACGGCGCCGACAACAGCACGTCGTTCACGAAGCGGACGGCGTCGGCGAACTTGCCGCGGCCGAGCTCGGAGAGATACGTGCCGGCCATCAGCCCGACCGGCGCGGCGATGACGAGACCGATCACCACCTGGATCAACGAGCCCACGATCGAGTTGGCGAGACCGCCGTGCCGTCCCGGCGGCATCGTCGGAGTGGTCAGCACCGACAGCGACAGCGCCGAGGCGCCGCGATAGAAGACCGTCCACAGGATCCAGGCGAGCAGCAGGATCGCCAGGACCGCCAGACCGGTGGCGACGAGGCGCCACACCCGATCGGCGAGAAGGCGACGTTCCAGACGAGACATGGCCTCACCCCTCGATGCGGCTGCGGACGAGCCAACGCGCCAGCGCCAGCACGATGAAGGAGATGACGAACAGCGCCAGACCGAGCTCGAGCAGGGCATGCAGCTTCATCGAGCCGGGCCCGGCCTCCGGGAATTCGTTGGCGATGGTCGAGGCGATCGAGGCGCCCGGCGAATAGAGCGAGGCCTTGATGCGGTTGGCGTTGCCGATCACGAAGGTGACGGCCATGGTCTCGCCCAGCGCCCGGCCGAGGCCGAGCATCACCGCGCCGACCAGCGCCACCCGGCCGTAAGGGACCGTCACCGCGCGGAACACCTCCGTCGAAGTGGCGCCGATGCCGTAGGCGGCCTCCTTCAGCACCGGCGGCACCGAATTGAAGATCTCGACGAACATCGAGGTGATGAACGGCATGATCATCAACGCCAGAATCAGGCCGGCGGTGAAGATGCCGGTGCCGAGCGGCGGGCCGGAGAACAGCGTTCCGAGGAACGGGATCGGTCCGAGCACGGCGGTCAGCGCCGGCTGCACCCAAGCCGCCATCAGCGGCGTGACGACGAAGAAGCCCCACATGCCGTAGATGATCGAGGGCACCGCCGCGAGCAGCTGGATCGCCGTTCCGATCGGCCGGCGCAACGACTGCGGCGCGACCTCGGTCAGGAACAGCTCGATCCCGAGCGAGGCCGGAAACGCCACCAGCATGGCGATGAACGAGGTCACGAGCGTGCCGTAGAGCATCACCCCGGCGCCGTATTCCTCGGTCACCGGGTTCCACTCGGTGGACAGGAAGAACATCGGGCCGAACGCCTGCAACGCCGGGAATCCGCCTCGGAAGAGCAGCAGGATGATGGCGCCGAGGATGATCAGGACCAGGGCGGCGGCACCCTTGAGACCCCAGTTGAACAGGGCGTCCTTCAGGTGTTTGCTCGTCTGGGACCCGCCCGAGAGCGGGGTCGCGACGTCGTTCGGGCTCAAGGCGGTCACGGCTCGTCTCTCGCGTGAAACCAGGAAAACCCCTCCGTGGAGCAAACCACGGAGGGGCGCTTTCGTCTACCCGATCACTTCCAGATCGGCGCGCCCGAAGCGTCCTTGACGTCCGCGGCCCAAGCCTTGCGGACGCGATCCTTCACCGCCGCCGGCAGCGGGATGTAGTGGAGCTTCTCGGCGGTGGCGTCGCCGTTCTTGTAGGCCCAGTCGAAGAACTTCATCACTTCGAGCGAAGCCGCGGCATCCTTGGGATCCTTCGGCAGCTCGATGAAGGTCGCCGAGACGATCGGCCA
>JAAYVT010000115.1 GCA_012517025.1 Phyllobacteriaceae bacterium
CCTTCTCCATGACCTTGGAGACCACCACCGGCAGCCACGTGAACTTCGAGGCGCCGATGCCGAGCAGGAGGCCCGCGACCGGCAGCACCGCCACCGGCAACATCAGCGATTTGCCGATCTGTTGGAGAACACCGAATGCTTGTTTGAACATCGTCTTACCCCCCTGATGAGGTAGGAGTGGCGGGTCGGCGTCGATCGCCGATCCCGTGTTTCGAGGTCCCGGGATCGATCAGATCTCGGGCCAGTGTTCGGCGACGAGGCGGCGCACGGCCGCGCCGGAGTCCAGGCGCATCGCTTCGCGGGCCACCGCCTCGCACTGCGTGCGGTCGAGGGTGCGCACCACGGCCTTGACCTCGGCGATGGCGCCGGCGGTGACGGAGAGTTCGCGCACGCCGAGACCGACGAGGAGCGGTGCCGCATTCGGGAACGAGGCGAGCGAGCCGCAGACCCCGACCCAGCGTCCGTGCACGGCCGCACCGTCGCAGGCGGTGGCGATCAGCTTGAGGACGGCCGGGTGGAAGGCGTCGAGCTGGCGGGCGAGGCGGGCGTTCACCCGGTCCATCGCCAGCGTGTACTGGGTGAGGTCGTTGGTGCCGACGGAGAAGAAGTCGACCTCGGCGGCCAGCCGCTCGGCGATCAGCGCGGCGGAGGGCACCTCGATCATGATGCCGACCTCGATCGGCGTCGTGCGACCGAGCGCCTTCTCTTCCTCGGCGATCACCGCGCGGACGTCGCGCAGATCCTGGATCGTCGCCACCATCGGCAGCAGGATGCGGGCCTGTCCGATCGGTTCCACCCGCAGGATGGCGCACACCTGGGCGTGCAGCAGCTCCGGCCGCCACAGGCTGGTGCGCACGCCGCGCAGGCCGAGGGCGGGGTTTTCCTCTTCCGGCAGGCCGACGTAGGGCACGTCCTTGTCGGCGCCGGCGTCGAGGGTGCGGATGATCAACGGCCGACCGGCGAGACCGGTGGCCACCGCCTGGTATTGGGCGAACTGTTCGTCCTCGCTCGGCGCCGCGGTGCGGTCGAGGAAGAGGAACTCCGAGCGCAGCAGGCCGCAGCCCTCGGCGCCGTTCTCCACCGCCACCGCCACGTCGGCGGGACCGCCGAGATTGGCGACCACCTCGATGCGGGTGCCGTCGGCGGTGCGGCATTCGTCGCGGGCGGCGGCGCGATTGGCGGCGGCACGGGTGCGGCGGCGGTCGGCGGTTTCACGGATCGCGGCGAATTCGCTCGACGGCGGGTTGATGCGGACGCGACCGTTCTCCGCGTCGAGCACCACCGACTGGCCGTCCGGCACCCGCGAGACGATCGCGCCGGCGGCGACCACGGCGGGGATGCCCTTGGAGGCGGCGAGGATGGCGACGTGCGCGGTCGGGCCGCCGCCCGCCAGACAGATGCCGGCGAGATGGGCGAGGTCGAGATCGGCGAATTGCGACGGCAGCAGATCGTCGGCGAACAGGATCGAACCCGGCGAAAGCTCGAGACGATGCTGGGCGCGTCCGAGCAGGACCAGCAGCACGCGGCGACGGATGTCCTCGAGATCGGCGGCACGCTCGACCAGCACCGGATTGCCGAGCTTGCGCAGCGCCGCCACCTGGCGGTCGATCGTCGTCTTCCAGGCGAAGGCGGCGGACTTGCCGTCGCGGATCAGCGCGCCGGCGGCCTGCTCGAGATCGGGATCGCGGACGAAGGCGAGATGAGCCCGCAGGATGTCGGCCTGCTGGGCGGAATGGGCGGCGCTCTGGGCGATCGACGCCTCGATCACGACGGCGGTCTGCTGCAGCGCGTATTGCAGCGCCGCCGCCTCGCTCTCCACGCCGTGGCCCTTTTCTTCGACCGTGAGGCTTTCCTCCACCACGCGGACGGAGACGCCGGTGGCGAGCCCGGGCGCGGCGGCGACGCCCTCGAAGTCGATCGCCTCGCCGGGGTCGAGCAATTTCTCCGGCGCGGGAGCTTCGGTGGGGGCCGAGGCCTCGACGGCGGGTTTGACGGCCGCGGCCGGGACCTCCGGGGCGATGGTTCCGGTCAGCAGCGCGACGATGCGGTCGGCGGTGGCGGCGGCGGTCGGACCGATCGCCTCGACGGTCAGGCTCTGGCCACAGCTGGCGCCGAGGAGCATCAGCGCGACCGGGCTGCCGGCGTTGGCGGTGTGCTCGCCGAGGAGCAGCGTGACCCGATCGCCGGAGTCCTTGACGATCGCCGCCAACACCCCGGCCGGACGGGCGTGGAGGCCGAAGGGATCGGCGAGGGTGGCGGTGCGACGCACGACGGCACCTTCCACGGTCGCCGCCGGCTCGAGCTCGGCGAGGCCGTCACCGCCGATCGGGCGGACGAGGAGGACCGCTTCGCCGGAGCGCACTTCGCGATCGGCGATCAGAGCGGAGAGGGTGAATTCCTCCGGGTTGGTCACGACCACCGGCACCATCAGGCTCTTGGCGAGCTGGGCCAGCATGTCGACGTCGAAGGACACCAGCGGATCGCCGACGGCGACGCGCGTGCCCTCCGCGACGTGGACCTCGAAGCCCTCGCCCTTGAGTGCCACCGTGTCGAGGCCGATGTGCATCAGCACTTCCGCCCCGCCGTCGGCGCGCAGCGTCACCGCGTGACAGGCGCGATGGACGGAGGTGACGGTGCCGGCGAAGGGAGCGCAGAGCACGCCGTCGGTCGGGTCGACGGCGAAGCCGTCGCCGAGAATGCGCCCGGCGAAGACCGGATCGTCGACTTCGTCGAGGGAGGTCAGCCAGCCGCCGAGCGGAGCGGCGAGCACCACGTCGCGGGGCGAAGTGGTGGGGGTGGAAACGGATTGCGTGGTCAAGATGAGCCTCCCTCGTCGTTCGAGGCGACATGCGGCGTCGTTCGCCGACGTGTTCGTGGTCGCGGTCGTGGATCGGTTCGGTGATGAGAACGGCGTCGCGTCAGATCATCGTCGCTTGCGCGGCGGGCGGGTGCTGGCGCGGAAGATCAGATCCACCGTCCACACCTCTTGGAGCTGGGACGGATCGGCGCCGCCGATGAGCTCGGAGGCGAGTTCGGCGACCCGCCGTCCTGCCGCCCGCAACGAGACGTGCGTGGTGGTGAGGGCGGGATGCAGGCCGTCGGCGCGCAACACGTCGAGGCCGTCGTCGTGGGCGACGATCGAGACGTCGTCGCCGATCGCCAGACCCAGATCGGCGATCGCCTGGCCGCAGCCGAGCGCGAGAAAGACGTCGGCGCAGACGAAGGCGGTCGGCGGATCGCCCCCCTGGAGCATGTGTCGGGCGGCGTGCCGGGCGGCGCCGTCGTCGAAGAGATCCTCGGCGAGGAGGTCCGTCGGGGCGTCGAGCCCGGCCTGGAGGAAGGCGGCGCGCCAACCCGAGCGGCGCTGCTCGGAAAAGGTCAGGCGAGCCTCGCCGCCGAGCAGCGCCACTCGGCGATGGCCGAGGCCGAACAGCAGTTCGACCGCGCGCAACACCGCGCCGGCGTGGTCGAGATCGAGGAAGGCGTGCGGGATCGAGCTCGCGCCGCGCCCGAAGGTGACGACGGGAAGCCCGAGATGAGACAGCAGTCGGACCCGCATGTCGTCGATCCGAACCCCGGTCAGGACCACGGCGTCGACGTTCTTGATGCGCGCGATGCGCCGATAACCGATCTCCTCGCCTTGCGGCGCCGAACAGACCAGAACGTCGCCGTCGTCGCGCGCCGCGCCTTCCGTCAGCCCGGCGAGGAAGGTCGAGAAGAAGGGATCGAAGGTGCGGCTCTGCGGCGAAGTGACGATGCCGATGGCCCCGAGGCGCCCCGTGGCCAGACGGCGCGCCGAGGCGTTCGGCGCGTAGCCGAACCGCGACGCCGCTTCCTGCACCCGCAGGCGCGTCGTCTCGTTGACCTCGGGAAAACCGTTCAGCGCCCGACTGACGGTCGTCTGCGACAGGCCCAGGTGCTGAGACAACTCCTTGAGGTTCATCATCGCGCCCCGATGACACGCGGATCGGCACGTACCGATCCGTCGGCGATCGCGAGGAATCCCGCGACCGGCCTTGGTATTCTCCGAAGGGAAGACGAGGGGAGTTCCCCCTTGGCGCGACATCGACGAGCGTCGTTCCTCCGGCTCGTCGATCGCGGCAGAAGTAGTGAAACGACTTTCAAAGCGCTTTGAAAAGTACGTATCAGCTCGTATTCGGTAGTGCCGTATTTACCCGTTTGCCGCTGAAATCCGGTGCCAAAGGGCTTTGGGCCGAGGTGATGCTCGAGGTGATCACCTCGAGCAAAACCCCTCATATGCCCTCAACCTCATGAGGGGTTTTCACTTTCGCCTCGAGGTGTGGAGACATGGCGTCCGAAACGTGGACTTCGACGGCGGGCATCGGCCGGGCGCTCTGTCCATGTATAATACCTTCGTAGTATGCGGTATTCGGCTCAGTTCGATGTTCGTGCGACGGGGTTTGATCTGTTTCACCATCGCGGCGGCGGAGGGATCGCGTGACTTCGTGGCCGTAGTGGCGAAGCGCGCGCGTCAGTTCTGGCTTCCTGCCGCCGGCCGGGTCCTGCGGTCGGCGGAATCGATCCGGGGCGTCGCAGCCATGTCGATCCTCACATGGCCGCGCAGATCGTTTTGATCCGAC
>JAAYVT010000116.1 GCA_012517025.1 Phyllobacteriaceae bacterium
AGGCCGGGCGGCACCGCGACCTCGAGCCGATGGCCGGTGGTCTTCAACCCCGGCCGCAGCGAGGCGACGATCTGATCGGTCGCCTCGGCGAGATCGAAGGCGCGGCGATCGGGATGGGTGCGGTCGACCGCCACTTGTTTGAAGGCGAGGACGAGATCGGCGGCGCGCGTCAGATTGGCCACCATCTGGCGGGCCGCCTCGCGGGCGTCGGCGACGAAGTCGTCGAGTCGCGACCGCCGCAGCCCGCCGGCGGCGACTTCCGCGGCGAAGGCGTCGGCGCGGGCGGAAAGCGTCGAGGCGACGGTCAGGCCGATGCCGACCGGGCTGTTGACCTCGTGGGCGACGCCGGCGACCAGCGCGCCGACGGCGGCGAGCTTCTCGGCCTCCACCAGATCGTCGCGAGCGCGGGCGAGGTGTTCGAGCGCGGCCTCGGCGCGGTCGCGGGCGGCGCGGATCTCCTCCTCGGCGCGCTTGCCCTCGCTGTCGTCGTAGACCCACAGGATGTGGGCCGGCCGGCCGGCGAAGTCGATCGCCCCGATCTCCATCAGCGCCCACCACGACGATCCGTCGGGGCGGCGCATCTCCGCCTGCCAGGCGCCGACGCCGCCGCGCCGGGCGACCGCGTCGGCGAGACGGACGGCGCCGTCTGGAGCGGCGAAGCGGTCGGCGAGGTCATTGCCGGTGGCGAGCGGACGGCCGTCCGCGGCGGGCGGGAAGAGATCGCGCCATCGGCAGTTGGAGAAGTCGATCCGGCCGGAGCCGGCCGAGACCACGGCGATGGCGATCGGGCTGGTCTCCAGCACCGACAGCCAGCGCTTCTCCTGCAGCAGGTGGTCCTCCTCGCGGCGGTGGCGCTCGGCGAGGTCGCGGCGCAGCACCTCCAGGGAGCGGGCGTTGGCGCCGATCTCGTCGGGGGCTTCGAGCCCCGGCGGCGGCCGGTCGGTGCGGCCGACGGCGAACCCGGCGAGGCTTTCAGCCTCCTCGGCGAGCGGCTCGACGATCGAGCGCCCGACGAGCCGGGCGACCACCAGACCGAGGGCGAGCGACAGCGCCGACAACAGGCCGATCCGCAGGGTCAGCGCGACCAGCCGATCCTCGAAGCGATCGAAGGTCTCGCGTTCCAGGCCGCGCTGGCGGTCGACGAGACGGTCGAGGGCGTCGTTCATCGATTCGCGGTTGCCGTCGACGTAGCCGGAGAGCCACAGCGCCTTGCGCCAGGAGATGGCGACCAGCTTCTCGAACACCGTGTCGAGGCGGGCGAGCAACGGCTCGAAACGCTCGATCGCGTAGGTGCGGCTGTCGGGGCCGGGGTGCTCGCCGATGCGCGCCAGCGCGGCGCCGAAGGCGCGGCGGGCGCTGCGGGCCGCCTCGATCTCGCCGAGGTCGCGGGAGCGACGGTAGGAGACGAGATCGAGCCGAAGCGCGGCGAAGCGGTCGTAGGCCTCGGCGACCGCCGGCCTGAGGGCGACGTCGCCGGGACGGATCGCCAGATCGAGGGCGTCGAGGCGGCGGCGGATCGCCGCGACGAGCTCCTCGAACTCGCCGTCGTAGAGCAGCGCGACGTCGATCTCGAGCCCGCGCAGGTCGTCGAAGCCGACCAGAAAGCGGCGGGCGGCGTCGGTGAAGGTCTCGACGTCGTCGACGTCGTCGGGGCGGGCGCCGTCGCGCACCCGCCAGAGATTGCCGGTGAACTCCGACTTCATCGTCTCGACGTCGGTGCGGCTGGCCTCGTCCGGCGTGTCGAGGAAGCCCTTCACCTCGCGGTTGAGGCGATTGGTCGCCCGCTCGAGGGCGGCGAGTTGATCGCGGCGGGCGTGCACCGCTCGCATGTCGCTCCACGAGGTCCGAAGCTCGGTGCCCTGCAACCAGGTGAACCCGACCAGGGCCGCCGCGCCGAACGCGGCGGCGAAGGTGGGCAGGGCGACGCGCAGGCGGATCGGGATCCGCCGCAGCCCGAACCGCAGCGGCGCGACCGGCGCCGTCGGGTGGGTCGCGGCCGGTTCGATCGGATCCTCCACCGCCATCACCGCCTCCCCTCGCCGTCGCAGCGGCTCAGCGGTCGCGGAAGTCGCGGAAGCCGACGTCGGGCGCCGAAGTGTTGTGGCTCGACGGCAGCGAGCGGCGGAAGGCGACGTCCGCCGCCTGGCCGTCCTTCCAGTCGACCACCACGGTCGAGGTCTCGGCCGCGCCGGGGGTGGCGCGCACCACCGTCTCGGCGGTGTCGGCGTTGCCGGGGGCGACGTACATCGAGCGCAGCGCGGCGAACGGCGTCTTGCCGAGATCGACGCCGTCGAAGGCGACGTCGACCGCGGCCTTGCCGACCTCGATCTCCTTCAACGTGACCACGGCCTTGCCGCCCTTGGCGAATTCCAGGGTGAAGGCGAGCGTCGCCGGATCGAAGGCGACCGACTTGTAGGCGACGAAAGGCCGGGTGCTCTCCTCCACCGGGCCGATCAGGAAGGAGGAGCCGTAGGCGACCTCGCGCATGCGGAAGGGCGGCAGCGCCTTCAGCCGCCAATAGCCGTCCTGCGGATAGAACACCAGGAACTCCACCGGTCCGGCCGCCGTCTTGCGCCACAGCTGGACGAGATGGAGGAAGTTCTGGGTGAGCTTGCCGACCGTCACCGGCACCACCGTCGGACGCCAGAAGTCGGGATAGACCACGCCCTTCAGAACGTATTCGCCGTCCTCCCACAGGGTCGCGGTCGGCGGGGTGTAGTGGGAGACGCCGTCGGCGCCGCCGGAATGGCCGAAGCTGCAGCCGGAGAAGTCGGGCGCCTGACGATCGCGGACGATGGTGTCGACGTAAGCCGGCGTCTTCGCCTCGATGGTGAAGGCGGCGACCTTCGGCGAGGCCAACGTGTAATAGACGTTGTCCTCCTCGGCGCATTTGGTGACGTAGGACTTGTTGTGGACGTCGACCGTGATCGGCTCGGCGCGGGCCGTCGCGAGGCTCGAGAAGGCCGCGACGGCGGCGGCGAGGACGGCGATCGGGCCGATCGGGCGGGACATGTCGGATCTCCTCTGGCGGCGCGGTGGCGACGCGACGGCGCTCGGTGTCGGTGGTAGCCTTCGGCTTCGCCGTCGGCAAGTGCGCCGCGACCGCTTGGACGCGACGGACGAGCCCCCCATATGAGGGCGACGTCGTGACGAGGACCCCATCCGCGTGAGTTCCACCGAGACCCCCTCCCCCGCGCCGCGCCGGCGCCGCCCCCTGCCGCGACCGTTGCGCCGCCTGTTGCGCTGGCCGGCGCTGGTGCTGGTGGCGATCTACTTCCTGATCGACGACGTGGTGCTGGCGGCGGTCCGACCGCTGGTCGCCGCCGTCGCCGAGCTGCGCCCGTTCGTGCGCCTCGCCGCCCTGCTCGACCGGCTGCCGCCCTACCCGACGCTGATCCTGTTCCTGGTGCCGTTCGCGGTGCTGGAGCCGTTCAAGATCGGCGGCCTGTGGCTGATGGCGACCGGACATTTCCGGATCGGCGTGATCACCCTGGCGGCGGCCCATCTGCTGTCGATCGTGGTGGTCGAACGGCTGTTCCACGCCACCCGCGACAAGCTCCTGACCATCCCGTGGTTCGCCTGGACCCACGGGAAGGTGATGGGGCTCTACGACTGGTCGGTCGGCCGCCTCAAGGCGACCGAGGCGTGGCGACGGGCGGCGGCGACGCTGCACGCGGCGCGGCTGCGGCTGCGGGCGGCGGTGGCGACGATCCGGGCGAGCCGGATGGTCGCGACGCTGCGCCGCTTCGCCGACGAACTTCGTTCACGGCTTCCGCGTCTCGGCATCCGCGCGCGCCGGCGCTGAGGCCGGCGCGGTGCCGCGCAACGGGCGTTCCTGCAGGAAGCACAGGATCGCGAAGCCGATCGTCTGTCCGACCACGACCGCCGCGAACAGCCAGCGGAAGGCGCCGGCCGCGACGGGATCGGTCCCGCCGACGTGGGTCGCACCTTCGCCGACGCCGGCGATCCCGGCCGCCGCCAGGACGGCGCCGAGCACCGTCACCGACACCACCGAGCCGAGCGAGCGCATGAAGGCGAGCGCCCCCATGGCGACGCCGAGGTCGTGGCGCTCGACCGCGTTCTGCACCGCCACCGTGCCGATCGGGAAGATCGTGCCGGTGCCGAGACCGACGAGGGCGAGCAGGGCCTCGACGCCCCAGAAGCCGACCCGATCGGCGAAGAACGACAGCGCGACCGTCGCCGCGATCGCCAGCGCCGAGCCGCCGAGCACGGCGCGGCGATAACGGACGATCCACACCATGGCGCGGCCGGCGAGGTTGGCGCCGGTCACGGTGCCGAGGGTGAGCGCCAACAGGCCGAAGCCGGCGGAGGCCGGGGCGAGGCCGGCGACCGTCTCGAACCACAGCGGCATGTAGACCGACAGGCCGACGTAGGCGCCCATCGAGAAGAACAGCGCCGAGACCACCACGGCGATCACCGGATCGCGCAGCACGTGGACGGGCATCACCGCTTCTTCCACCGTCACGACGTGGCGGGCGAAGATCGCGCCGAGGACGACGGCGGCGGCGAACAGGGCGAGGATCTGCGGCGAGCCCCAGGCCCAGCGATTGCCGCCCCAAGTCAGCGCCAGCATGAAGGCGACGGTGGCGGCGACCACCAGCGCCGAGCCGACGAGGTCGAGCCGGGCCGGCCGGGTGACGTCGGGGACGCGGCGCAGGGCGCGGTGGATCGTCAGCGAGGCGACGCCGGCGAGCGGCAGGTTGATCCAGAAGATCATCGACCAGTGCAGATGCTCGGCGAAGACGCCGCCGGCGAGCGGCCCGGCGATCGAGGCGACCGCCCACACCGTCGAGATGTGGACCATGTATTTCGCCCGGTCGCGCGGCGGCACCACGTCGCCGATGATGGTCTGGACGAGGCCGACCAGCCCTCCCCCGCCGAGGCCTTGCACGGCGCGGCCGAGGATCAGGATCGGCATCGACGGGGCGAGCGCGCACAGGATCGATCCGAGAGCGAAGATCGCCACCGCGCCGTAGAGCGTCGGCTTGCGGCCGCGCAGATCGGCGAGTTTGCCGTAGAGCGGCGTCACCGCCGTCGAGGTCAGGAAATAGGCCGAGACCACCCAGGCCAGCCAATCGGCGTCGCCGAGGGTGGCGCCGATGGTCGGCAGCGCCGGCGAGACGATGGTCTGGTCGAGCGCGGCGAGGAGGAGAACCACCAGCGCGCCGATCACCACGGCGCGGCGATCGTGCTCCGCGAGAGGAGGCGTGTGCATCATGAGCGGGGAACCCGGCGGGAGATCACGACACTCGACGCCGGGACGCAGACCCGGATCGAATGGATTCGATCCTAGACCGGGACGGGCAGCGCCGATACGCGTTTTCCCGCAGAGCACCTCCGCGCGGGAACGCCGGAGTGCGACCTCAGCGACCGCGCGCGGCGTCGGCGAGGGCGGCCGGCAAGGCCTCGGCGAAGAGATCGAGGTCGGCGTCGGTGCCGGCGGAGACGCGGATGCAACGATCCATCGGCGCCACCCAGGGCTTGCGTACGAAGAGATCGCGCTCGATCAGGCCGTCGAGCACCGCCTTGGCGAAGGCACCGTCGCGACCGCAATCGATCGCCACGAAGTTGGTCGCCGACGGCAGGGTGACGAGACCGCTCCGCGCGGCGATTTCGGCCATGCGCGCCTTGGACCGGTTCACGCGGGCGATCACGTCGGCGAGCCATTCGCGATCCGCGAGCGCGGCGAGCGCCGCCGCCTGGGCGACGATGCCGACGCCGAAGTGGTTGCGGATCTTGTCGAAGGCGCGGGTGATCTCGGGGGCGCCGATGCCGTAGGCGACGCGCATGCCGGCGAGCCCGTGCGCTTTGGAGAAGGTGCGGAAGCGCAAGATCCGCGGATCGTCGGGATCGACCTTCGGCAGCACGCCGGCCGGGGCGAACTCGCCATAGGCCTCGTCGAGGATCATCAGCGAGCCGTCGGGGACGTCGGCGGTCGCCCGCTCGACGTCGGCCGCCTCCCACCACGAGGCCATCGGGTTGTCGGGATTGGCGAAATAGACCAGCGGCGCAGCCTCGCGACGGGTCGCCTCGATCAGGCCGGGCAGGTTCTCACGATCGTCGACATAAGGAACACGCACGAAGCGACCGCCGAAGCCGGCGACGTGATAATCGAAGGTCGGGTAGCCGCCGAGCGAGGTGACGACCGGCGTCCCCTGCTCGACGAACAGGCGGACGGTCATGCCGAGGAGATCGTCGATCCCCTCCCCGACCACGATGTTTTCCGGCTTCACGCCGTGATGGGCGGCGAGCGCCGCCTTCATGTCGAAGAGTTCGGGATCGCCGTAGAGCCAGGCGTCGGCGGCGGCCTCCGCCATCGCCGCCTTCGCCTTCGGCGACGGACCGAAGACGCTCTCGTTGGCGCCGATGCGGGCGCGGAACGGCCGCCCCCGCGTCCGCGTGATCGCCTCGGCGCCGACGAAGGGGACGGTGGCGGGCAGAGAGGCCATCAGGGGCGTGAAGCGCGGCGCGGTCATCGATCTCGGATCCTCGGTTTTCGTTCGCCAACTATCGATCGTGCGGCGACGATGTCGAGAGCAAGGCCGGCATGCGCCTTGATCCGAACACGAATTTCGACCATATGGAGCGGGCGACGCCGTTCGTCTCCGCATCGGAGAGCGAGCGGAGGCCGACGAGATGCGTGACGAACGCGCGGAAGACGCGAGGCGAAAGTGCCTCCACCGTCTTCGAAAGCCGCGTTCCCTCTCCGGCCGTTCGATCGTCTCCACCCGACAGGCCCCTTTCACGCGGGGATCGTCATTCGATCCCGACCGCCGCTCGCGCCCCATGGCGCGTCCGCGCGGGCCTCGTCGCATCAGAAAGACCCGATTTGACTTCTTTCAACGATTTCGGCCTCGCCGAACCGATTCTCGCCGCCGTCAAGCGCGAGGGCTACACCACTCCGACGCCGATCCAGGCGCAGGCCATTCCTCATCTCGTCGCCGGGCGCGATCTGCTCGGCATCGCCCAGACCGGCACCGGCAAGACCGCCGCCTTCGCCCTGCCGCTGATCCATCGCCTGATGGAGAAGCGCAAGCGTCCGGCGCCGCATTCGGCCCGCACGCTGGTGCTCGCCCCGACCCGCGAGCTCGCCTCGCAGATCGCCGACAGCTTCAAGACCTATGCCGGCGAGCTGCCGCTGACCGTCGAAGTGGTGTTCGGCGGCGTGTCGATCGGCCGCCAGGAGCGCGCGCTGTTCCGCGGCGTCGACGTCCTCGTCGCCACCCCCGGCCGGCTGCTCGACCTGGTCGATCGCGGCTCCTGCCGGCTCGACCAGATCGAAGCGCTGGTGCTCGACGAGGCCGACCAGATGCTCGACCTCGGCTTCATCCACGCGCTGAAGCGGATCTCCAAGCTGGTTCCGGCCAAGCGCCAGACCCTGCTGTTCTCCGCCACCATGCCGAAGCCGATCGCCGCGCTCGCCGCCCATTGGCTCACCGATCCGGTGGAAGTGGCGGTGACCCCGGTCGCCACCACGGCCGAGCGCGTCACCCAGAACGTCGTGTTCTGCGAGACCCGGCTGAAGCAGGCGATGCTCGAGCATCTGCTCGCCGAGCCGGCGTTCGACCGTGTCATCGTCTTCACCCGCACCAAGCACGGCGCCGACCGGGTGGTGAAGCACCTCGCCCGCGCCCGCGTCGAGGCCGCCGCCATCCACGGCAACAAGAGCCAGCCGCAGCGCGAACGGGCGCTCGCCGCCTTCCGCGACGGCGACATCGGCGTGCTGGTGGCCACCGACATCGCTGCGCGCGGCATCGACATCGAGGGCGTCTCCCACGTCGTCAACTTCGACCTGCCGAACATCCCGGAGAGCTACGTCCACCGCATCGGCCGCACCGCGCGCGCCGGCGCCGACGGCTCGGCCGTCTCCTTCTGCAACAAAGAAGAAGAGCCGTGGCTCAAGGCGATCGAGCGGCTGATCCGCGCCCAGGTGCCGCGTCTGCCGGTGCCGAAGGAGGTGCACGCCCGCGCCGCCGAGATCGGTCGCGAGTCCCGCCAGGCCGATTCCGAGGTGATCGGCAACGAGCGTTCGTCCGGTCGTCCGGGTCGTCCCGACGCCCGCCGCGGCGGTCAGGCGCCCCGCGACGAGCATGCCGGTCGCGGCGAGGCGCGCGGTCGCCCCGG
>JAAYVT010000117.1 GCA_012517025.1 Phyllobacteriaceae bacterium
CCGCGGACGACCGCGGGTGTTGCTGACCGTCGCCGGCAACGTCGGCGCGCGGATCTCGCGGCGCGGCTTCGACGCGCTGTCCGCGGTGGCGACGGCGCAGGCCGACATGGACGAGGCGCTGGCGCGCCGCTCCGACCTGCCGGTCGAAATCGCACGCAACCTCTATCGGCGCATCGGCGAACGGATGCAGGCGCGGCTCGACGAGCTGATCGCCCGCGATCTCGCGCGCGGCCGGCGCCCGTACGTGTTGCGTCAACTCGGCTGAGCCGACCGCTTCAGGCCCGCCAGCGTGCCGTGTCGCGGGCGTTCAGGGCGTGGAGTTCGCCCTGCGGCCGGACGTCCGGCGATGCCCCCGGACGCGGCGAGAGGCGCAACCGGCGCTCCCCCGGCGCGAGATGGAAGACGTCGTCCTCGGCGAGGAAGGCCTCGTCGACGATCGTCACGAAGCGAGCGACGGCGGTCGCCGCGACCACCAGCGTCCACGCCCCCTCCCCGCCCTCGACCCGCGCGGCGAGACCGCAGCGGCGCCGTTCGAGCGAAAGGCCGAGCGGGAAGGCGAAGTCCTCGGAGAGCACCTCGCCGTCCTCCCCGACCAGCCGCGCGTGCATCACCTCGTGCGCCGGCGGACCGAAGCGATAGGCCCGCGTCGCGTCGAAGAAGGCGCCGAGGAGATCGGTCGCGGCGAGGGTGAGCCGGCCGCGCGCCGGCACCTCGACGTCGCGACCGCCGGCGACGACCGGATGTTCGCCCTCCCCCCAGGCGAGGACCTCCAGCCGACCGGCGACCGGCGTCGCGCGATCGTTGACCACGTGCACGTCGTAGCCGTTCACCCCCTCGTCGGAGAGGATCACCAGCACCGGGCGGCTCGCCCGGGCGAGCGCGTGGAAGCTCGACTTCGGCACGCCGTGGGCATCGACGAAGCCCCAGCCGGCGCCGAAACGCGGATCGCGGTGGAGCAGGACCAGGGCGCCGCGGGTCGGCGAGCCGGGACGGCGGAACTCGCGCAGCGTGGTGTCGACCAGATGGGCGGTGGTGGCGCGGGCGACGTCGAGGCAGCGCGCGGGATCCTCGGCGCGCAGGGTGGCCGGATCGATGCCGAAGAGCTCGGCCTCGTAGTGCAGGCGGGTGTCCTCGAAGTCCCAGGCGGCATGGGCGTCGCGCGGCACCCGCTCCTTCCATCTCGGATGATGGACCGGCGGGACGGGCAGCCCCTTCGCCAGTTCCACCGCGTCGGGGACGTGGGCGAAGGCGAGGCATTCGGCGGCGAAGCGGACGTTCGCCCGGCGGGCGTCGTCGAGCGGGCGGCGATAGGCGCCGACGCCGAAATAGTGGCCGACGCCGACGTTCACGCAGAACGGCATCGGGCCGCCGTCGGGGGTCGAGCGCAGCCACGGCACCTCGGGGACGAGGCGGCGGGCGACCTCGGGCAGGATCTCGTCGAAGAGGGCGTTGCCCCAGGACGTCGGCGGCAGACCGGTCATCGCGGCCTGCTGCGTCACCTCCGAGCCGCCGCACACCACCGTCAGCGACGGCGAGGCGGAAAGTCGGCCGAGCATTTGCTCGGCCTCGCGACGGCAGAGATCGACGAAGGCGGGATCGCCGGCCGGATAATCGAAATTGGCGAACATCAGGTCCTGCCAGACCATCAGCCCGAGTTCGTCGCAGAGGTCGTGGAAGGCCTCGCTCTCATAGGCGCCGATGCCGGCGACGCGGACCATGTTCACACCGGCCGCCGCGAGGCGGGCGAGATCGGGCGCGAGGCTCGCGCGATCGCTGGCGAGAGCGACGACGTCGGCGGGCGTCCACACCACGCCGCGGGCGAAGACCTCGACGCCGTTGATCCGCAGGCCGAAGCCGCGACCGTCGGCGCCGCGATCGACCTCGACGCGTCGGAAGCCGACCCGGCCGAGGGGAACGCGCGCGCCGTCGATCTCGAGCTCGACGGCATGGAGCGCCGGGTCGCCGTGGGTCGCCGGCCACCACGGCGCGATGCCGGCGAGGTGGAGGCGGGCGACGGCACCGTCGGGACCGATGCCGACCGGCGCGGCGCAGCCGGCGCAGCGCACCACCGCGCCGGCGAGCGAGCGGCCGGGGGGGAGCTCGAGCCGCACGTCGAGGTGGCCGTCGATGCCGTCCCAGTCGGCGACGAGCCGCGCCGCGGCGAACGGCCGGGCGGCGGGATCGATCACCACGATCGGGCGGTAGGGGCCGATCGCGTCGACCGGCGGGCACCAGCCCGGCATGTGGCCGAGGAGCGTGGTGCGCACCGCGCGCAACCGCTGATCCGGCACCAGGGCGGAGCGCCAGCGGGCGCGTTTCGGCTTCACCGTTTCGAGCCGGGCGGCGAGCGAGCGGAAGACGATCGCCAGCTCCATCCCCGGTACCAGATCGACCTCGACCTCGTGGGCGAGGAACATGCTCTCGCTCACCAGGATCGGGCGGCCGTCGAGGAAGACCTCGGCGAAGGTCGCCAGCCCCTCGAAGCGCAGGATGCGGCGACCGGAGAGATCGAGGCGGGCGCGGTACCACCAGTCGCGATCGTGAAGGAGGGTGGGCGCGTCGAGGCTCCAGCGGCCGGCGGCGGCGAGCGCGGCGGCGACGGTGCCGGGAACGACGGCGGGGAGCCGTTCGAGATCGACGGCGAGGTCTCCGGGGCCGGACGCCGCGCCGGGCGGCGTCGAGACGAAGGTCCAGCCGGTGTCGAGGAGCGAGGGGGGCTCGCAGGGGCGGAAGGTCACGGGTGCGCTCCGACGATTCGGGTCTCGATGCGGAGGATACCGCAAGCAAAGGGGGAACGGCCGATTGCCGCGACGGCCGAACATTCGTAATTTCACGCAGGCACCCGGGACGGGTGCCGACCACCGACCGCCGCCTCCGATTCGTGGGCGCGGCGCGCGGCGCGAGAGGGGGGTGTCGAACGATGCGGAAGACGATGCGCATGTGGGCGATCGCGGGACTTCACGCGGTGATCCTCGCCGGAACCATCCTGCCGTCACAGGCCGCCGGCGGACCGGTCGTCGCCGCGATGGACGACCCTTGGCAGAGCGTGCTGCGCCGGTGGGTCGGCAACGGGTGGAAGCCGTTCCACGGCGAGGGCTACAATTTCCAGGCGCCGGCGAACACGCCGAAGCGCTGGGGGGCCGGCCTCCAGCAGGACGGCGCCGTCGCCTTCGCGGCGATCTGCGACGCCTGCAGCGGCGTCCGCATGCGGCTTCTCGACCAGCGCGGCAAGGTCCTCGCCGAGGGCAAGCCGGTCGGTACCGCCACCGCCCTCACCGCGATGCCGATGGCGACGGAGAAGGGCAGCATCGAGCTGACCGCGGTGGGATGCCGGGCGCCGACCTGCGTGATCCGCTATACGAGCTTCAGCCGGCGCTGACCGCGAGAGCCGGTCGCGGCGCCCCGTCGGGCGGCGTCGCGACCCTGCGGCGGGGCGCCTCGTCGCGATATTTCGCGTCGAGCACCGCCATGACGCGGTCCCAGGCGGCGGCCATCTGCCCGATCATCGCGTCGAGCCCGTCGAACTTTCCCCGCGCCATGGCGCGGGCGAGCTTGAACTGGAACACCTTGGCGGTCTCGGCGATCTCGTCGGCGGCCGACGCCGCCGGCTCGAGCCCGGTCTCGCCCTGCCCTTCCAGCCAGCGCAGATGACTGCCGAGGAGCTCGAAGTTGGCGCCGTATTGGCGCGGCAGGTTGAAGGCGTAGGTGTGGAACCACTCCGGCGGCCGCGTCGCCAGATCGGCGGCGTGGGCGGGGAAGTCGGCGGCCCAGGCGGCGAAGGGGTTTTCCGCCGGCCGGCGCGCCAGATGACGGGCGAGGAGCGCCACCGCCTCGGCGCGCAGGTCGCGGACCGGCGGGTGCTCCGGGATCTTCAGGAACTCGGCGTAGGGCGGCAATCGGGCCGGGTCGGCGGGCACGTCCACTCGACCAAAGATGCCGTCGTAATCCTCGCCGTCGAGGGCGAAGACGCCGTCGTTGTGGAAATAGACGATGCGCCGGGCGACCGGATCGATGGTGGCGACGCCGATCGTCGTCTTGGGATGGGTGGTGCGGTAGGAGACACCGAGGGTGTCGGGCAGGAAGTGCCCGTCGACCTCGACCACCACGACGCGGCCGCGTCCGCACTGCGTGACGACGTGCGTCTCCAATCGATCGAAGATCGACAACTCGAGCAGGCGCAGCCCGAACAGGCGCTCCATGTCCTCGGTCGGCACCTTGAAGAAGGTCGCCTGATCGCCCTCGTGGTCCTGCATGACGGTGAAGCCGAGCATGGCGTGCGGATCGTGGCCGAGGGCGGCGACGATCTCGATCCACAGATCGGTCCAGCAGTTGGTCTGCGGCCAACGACGGTCGGAGGCGTGCAGGGCGTGCGAGCGGTGGGTCGCGGGGTCGAGTGCGAGCATGGGTTCTCCTCGGAGAGACGGATGCGTCGGCGGACGCCGGGCTTTTCCTCGCGGAAAAGACGAGGAGGCCGCGCACGGGCCGGCCTCCTCCTTCACGTCGTGTGGGCTCAGCCCCACAACACCTTGCGCACGCTCTTCGGCCAAGCCTCGACGTCGGTGCCGTGCTGACGGAAGAGAGCGAGGGCGATGCGCTCGAGACCGAAGCCGACGCAGGCCGAATGGGCGACCTCGCCGTTCTCCCGCGACATCTGCCACAAGGTGCCGAAGTGGTCCTGGTGGTAGTTGAACGACAGGCAGGCGGTCGGCTCCTCGACCGAGTTGACCGGGATCAGCAACTCGAACTTCAGCTGCTGGTCGCGCTGGTTGCGCGCCATCAGCTTGCCGCCGCGACCGAAGAACGGATCGTTGGCGACGTCGAGGGTGCAGGGCAGTTCGAGCAGACGGACGAGCTTCGGCCCGCGCTCGAGCCAGCGCTCGCGGAATTCCTTCACCTGCTCGGGCGAGCCGATGCAGACGTTCTCGCGCATGCGGAAGAACTGCATGCGGGTCGGTTCCTTGGAGGGCTCGTGGCGGAAGCAGTAGCTCTTCAGGTCGAAGAGCAACCCCTTCTCCGGCACCGCACCCTTGGCCGCCACCGTCGGATAGAGCGGGTAGCAGGCGGCGGGGGTGAGTACGAGATCGGTCGCCTGCTGGAAGGTCGACCAATCGGCCCCTTCCGCGATCGCGGCGAGCAGGCGGCAGTGGTCGGCGTCGCCGCCGACGAAGGAGTGGATCGAGCCGGCGAGCTGCGGGAAGCTCTTGAGGTAGCCCGACTTCTCCATGTTCACGCGCGGCATCGCCGGCGGGAAGTGGATCTTCACCGCCCCGTCCTCGTGGGCGAGACGTTCGATCAGGACCTCGAAACGGTCGATGACGTCCTCGAAGGCGCCGGAACGGCCGTAGAGACCGTCGACGCCGGAGGGGATCAGCACGCCCTCGGCGAAAAGCTCGTCGAGGAAGGGCTTGGCGGTCTCGGCGGCCGGCTCGGACTCCCCGGCGGGCGTCTCGGAGGTGGGAAAGGCGGGAGGAACGGCGTTCATGCTCTTCAGCCTCCGATCGAGGTGTCGACCTTGCTCATCAGGAGCAGGTTCGCCGTGTTGCCGAGGATGCGATCGTTGTTGATCATGATCGCGGCCGACAGGAGATCGCGGTAGTTGCGCGCGATCGAGAACGGCCCTTCGTTGCGATAGCCGGCGAGGCCGGTGATCATCAGCGCCTTCTGGGCGATTTCGATCCCCAGTTCCGAAGCCGACACCTTGATGGTGTTGAGCTCGGCGATGAACGACAGGGTGTTCATCAGCGCCTCGTCGGCGAGCGCCGCCTCATAGCGGGCGATGCCGGCGACGAGCAGGCTCTTCATCTTCTGCAGCGAGGCGGAGACCTCGGCCAAGCGCAGCGCGCCCGGCGGCACCACGCCCGGCTTCTTCTTGGCCTCGGCGCGGACGAAGGCCTGCGACTTCACCACCGTGTCGGCGGCGATGCCGAACCAGGTGGCGCACCAGATGATGTGGGCCATGGCGAGCATCGACTGGGCGGCGATCTCACCGAAGGGCGCGACGAAGATCTGCCGGGCGTCGCCCGCGGAGATCAGCTCGAAGCCTTCCGAGCGGGTGCCGCGCATGCCCATGGTGTCCCAGCCGACGGTCTCGCGCAGGGTGTAGTCACCCTTCTTGCAGACCACCATCACCTGATCCGACGAGGCCGAATCCGGTCCGCGGCGGCAGGTGGCGAGGATGGCGTCGGCGGAGCGGCCGTAGGAGATGCAGGTCGCCTGTTTGGTCAGGCGATAGCGATCGCCCTCGACCTCGACGGCGCAGATCGAATTGCGCAGATCGCCGCCGATGCCGCCCTCGGTCGTCGCCGAACCGAGCAGGAGCTGATCACTGGCGCATTCGCGCATGTAGTCCTGGTGCCAGGGGCTCTCGCCGGAGTGGCGGATCAGGCTCGACATCTTGATCTGATGCATGCCGTAGATCATCGCCGACGAGCCGCAGGCCTGACCGAGGCGGGAGACCAGATCGCACATCTCGGTCAGCGAGATGCCCTCGCCGCCGTATTCCTTCGGGATCCACACGCCGAGCAGACGTTCACGCTTCAGCGCCTCGAAGGTTTCGGCGGGGAAGCGGCCCTTCGCATCGACGTCGGCGGCGTGTTGCGCCGCGACTTCCTCGGCGACGCGAACCATGCGGGCGTGGGCGCTCTCGGCGAGCGTCGTGGGATCGAGGGCGGCGTTCATCGGCTCAGGCCCTCCCGGCGACGAGTTCGGAGACGGAACGATCGATCATGGCGATCGACTGGAAAGTCTTTCGGTTGAGCATGCGCTCGGGAAACTCGATGTCGAAGGCCTCTTCCAAAGCCAACATCAGCTGCACCGACGCGAAAGACGTCATCCCGAGATCATAGAGATCGTCCTCGTCGCCGATCCGCTCGACGGGCACGGGAATGATCTTGTGATTGGCGATCAACTCACGAATTTGCATGACCACGACTCTCCCCTGACGAAGCGAACATGGGACGACGGTGCCACAAAGGTCGAAAGATCGAGTGAACGCACATGATTACCACGAAGTGACTCGAAAAGCGCGGGTTCGATCGATTCCTGAGGGCACGGGGCGGCAATTCCTGCCGGCACGCGCTGCCCGGCGGCAGAGACTGCCGACCGACGCGCCGCCCCGAGCGACGCCGACGCGACGTCGGCGGCATGGTTCGGCGATCGGGTGTGTCCGGGGTGTTTCCACGACCCCGGCCGCCGCTCGTCGCGAGAACGAAGAGAAACATGGCACGGCTCTTGAGAAAGGAAAGACGACCCGGACGCCGATGCGTCACGGATCGTCCATCCGGAGACCAGGCGCCATGATCGGCTCGACCTCTTCCTCTTCTCTCGCGCAGTTGCTGGCGCGATCACAGATGCCGACCGTCGACAGGACCCGCTCGTCGACGGCCGCTTCGTCCGGCGAGCAGAGCAACCCGCTCGACGATCTCTATTCCTCGCTCGATTCCGACCAGAGCGGCGGCGTCTCGGCGAGCGAGCTGCAGTCCTACGTCGACAGCCTGTCGAGCCAGACCCGGTCCGGGTTGCTCTCGGTGCAGGAGAACGCCTCGTCGTCGACGTCGTCCACGTCGTCCACCTCGTCGACCTCGTCCACCACCTCGACCGACACGTCGTCCGACTTCACCTCGATCGACACCGATGGCGACGGGTCGATCTCGCAGAGCGAACTCGGCGCCTACATGCAGGCGAACGCCCCGCCGCCTCCCCCGCCGCCGAGCGGCGGCACGAGTGACGGCACGTCCTCCGACGCCTCGTCGAGCACGAGCGATCCGGGCGCACAGCTGCTGTCGGCG
>JAAYVT010000118.1 GCA_012517025.1 Phyllobacteriaceae bacterium
CCCCTTTTCCCGACCCCCATCGACGCGGGATCGCCGACCCCGGTTCCGCACAGGAGATTCACGTCATGAAGTCCTTCGCCCTCTCCCTCGCCTCGCTGCTCCTCGTCGCTTCCACCGGCCTCGCCGGTGCCGAACCGGTCGACTCGCGGACCCAGATCGTGCGCCCCGGCGTCGCCGCCGCCGCCCCGGTCGTCGAGGGCCGTCAGGCCGCACAGGTCGCCCCGGCCGCCGGCGTGCTCTCCCCGGTCGACGCCTATCTGATCGGCCGCGACACCGACACCGATCGTTGATCCGCCCCGCCGGGGCCTCGGCCCCGGCCCGCGCCGTCCATTCCCTTCCCCCTCCCCCCTTTTCCCGACCCCCATCGACGCGGGATCGCCGACCCCGGTTCCGCACAGGAGATTCACGTCATGAAGTCCTTCGCCCTCTCCCTCGCCTCGCTGCTCCTCGTCGCCCCCGCCGGCCTCGCCGGTGCCGAACCGGTCGACTCGCGGACCCAGATCGTGCGCCCCGGCGCCGCCGTCGCCGCTCCGGTCGTCGAGGGCCGCCAGGCGGTCGCCGCGCCGGCCACCGGCTCGCTCACCCCGGCCGAGGCCTATCTGATCGACCGCAAGGCCGACACCGATCGTTGATCGTCCGGACGCCGCGGCGGTCTCTCGCCGCGGCGTCCCACACCCCGTGTCGGCCGGTCGCCGACCCCCTCGGAGGTCACCTCATGTCGTCCACTCTTCGGCTTCTCGGCATCTCGGGAAGTTTGCGGCGGGGATCATTCTCCACCGCCGTCCTCGAAACGCTCGCCGCCGAGATCGCCACGACGGCGACGACGGAATTCGCCGACATCGGCGCGCTGCCGCATTACGACCAAGATCTCGACGGCGCCGCGTCGCCGGACGCGGTGGTGACGCTGCGCCGGCAGATCGACGCCGCCGACGGCCTGATCGTGGTGTCGAGCGAGTTCAATCACGGCATGCCCGGCGTCCTCAAGAACGCGATCGACTGGGCCTCCCGGCCGGCGTTCGCCTCGCCGCTGAAGAACAAGCCGGTGCTGATCGTCACGTCCTCGCCGGCCTTCACCGGCGGCGTGCGGACGCAACAGCAGCTGCGCGAAACCTTCGCCTCGACGCTGGCTCGCCCGGTCCTCACGCCGGAAGTCGTGATCGGTCAGGTGCACACCAAGATCGCCGACGGCCGCTTGGTCGACCGCGCCAGCATCGACTTCGCGGTGACCGCCTGCCGCGCCCTCTTCGCCGAGATCGAACTGCTGCGGCGGTGAGACCGCCGCTTCGCCGTCGTGCCGACCCCGGTCGGCGCGGCGGGCCGGCTCACGACGGGCGTGGCGCGGCGAGCGGGGTCTCGAAGCCCTCGACGGCGGCGAGGTCGTGCAACTGATCGCGCAGCCAGACGATCGCCGGATGCGATCCGAGCGTGCGGTGGAAGAGCAGCGACAGCAGCATCGCCGGCGTCTCGTAGGGCGGCCGAAAGAATTTCAGGCCGTGACTGGCGCCGAGCTGCCGCGCCATGCCGATCGGGATCCAGGCCAGCATGTCGGAGCGGGCGACGAACGGGCCCACCGCCGAGAAATGACCGACCACCGCACCGACCCGGCGGGTCAGCCCGCGCTCGGCGAGCAGGGCGTCGAGCCGGCTCGGATCGCTGGTCACGACGTTGCGCTCGAGGTCCTCCTCGTCCGGCCGTTCGGCCACCCGCACGTCGAGATGCGGCCAGCGCGCCAGGATCTCGAGGCTCGGCGGTTCGTCGGCGACCGGATGATCGCCGCGCATCACCCAGACGTTGTCGAGGCGCACCAGCGGATCGACGACGAAGCGGGGCGGCACGCGCGGAAACACCCCGATCGCCACGTGCAACGTGCCGAGATCGAGCTCGCGGGTGAGGTTGACCTCGTTGAGCGAACGCAGATCGAGGCCGACCGCCGAGCCGTGGTCGCGGATGCGCTCGGCCAGCGCGGGGAAGAGCGACGCCGACACGTAGTCGGTGACGGCGACCGAAAAGCGCATGGTGCTCTTCGCCGGATCGAAGTCGGGCGGGCCGAAGGCCGCTTCGACGTGATGCAGCGCGGTGCGCAGCGACGGCGCCATCTCCTCGGCGCGCGGGGTCGGATGCATCTCGTTCGGCGCGCGCACGAACAACACGTCGCCGGTCTCCCGCCGCAGCTTGGCGAGGGCATGGCTGATCGCCGACTGGGTGAGGCCGAGCTTCTCGCCGGCACGGGTGGTGCTGCGCGTCTCCATCAGCGCGACGAAGACCCGGATCAGATTGAGATCGAGACGATCGATCGCCGCCACCATGCCCTCCCGAAACCTTCTCGCCGAGGCGATCGATCGCCACCCCGGCCGCTCCTCACGCCGGCCCGACCGGCACCGGACGGACCCCGCGATGCGGCGTCACCCATCGGGTCAGCGGCCGCTCGATCCAGCGATGCACGGCGAGGCCGGCGACCGACGCGGTCACCGTCATCGCCACCACGAAGACCGGACCGGCCGCCCCGCGAATGCCGAGGCCGGCCCGCTCGGCGATCGACGTCAGCGCCGAAATCAGCAGCGGATGGACGAGATAGAGCGAATAGGAGGAGTCGCCCAGCGCCCCGATCCAGCGCGGCGACGGCAGGGCGCCGGCGCGCTCCACCCCGACCGCTCCCACCGCCAGCAGCGTCGCGCCGACCAGCAGGGTGGCGTTCGCCGCCGCATCGCCGGTGTAGGTCAGCGACGAGACCGGCAGCAGCGCGGCCCCGACCGCCAGCGCCAGGAGCGACGGGGCGAGCGGCAGCCAGCCGCGCGTCCGGGTCAGCGCGACGCCGATCAACATGCCGACTGCGAACTCGGCCATCCGGTAGGAAGCCCAGAAATGCAACATCGGCGAGGTGGGGTGCACCAGCTCGCCGAAGACGGCGATCGCCCCGAAGAGCGTCGGCGCCAGCCAGATCCGCAGCCCGGTCGGCACCGCCAACAACAGTCCGAACACGGCGTAGAAGAACATTTCCTGATTGAGCGACCACCCCACCACCAACAGCGGCCAAGCCTCGCCGCCGGCGCCGTCGGCCGGGCTCGGCCAGGGGATGAAGAAATAGGAAGCGAGGACGTGCGGCGCCTCGAGCCGGGTCGAGCGCATCAGGAAGGGCGTGAGCAGCCCGATCGCCAGCACCAGGGTCGTCATCAGCCAATAGAGCGGCACGATGCGGCGGATGCGGTGGCGGTAGAAGTCGAGCGGGCCGATGTCGCGGCCGTCGGTGCTCACCCACATCACGATGCCGCTGATCACGAAGAACACGTCGACGCCGGAGCTCAGCCAGCCGAACGACGCCTCCGAGGGGCCGGGCCAGACGTTGGTGGCGGCATGGAAGATCACGACCAGGGTGGCGGCGACGGCTCGCAGGGCTTGAATGGAATCCAATCTCATCGCGTCGAACTTCCACCGTTCCGCGGCGCGCGGCCGCGCGCCCACGATCGGTCGCGACGGCGCCCCACCTCCGCCCGACCCGATCGAAGCTCCTCGGCCGCCGCTCGCCGACGCGTGCCCGTCCCGAACGCACCGAATCTCCGTCGCGTCGAGAGTATGGCAGCGACCGGAAGGACGCCACGGCCGACGGCGTCGCGCCCGGCGGGCGGCCTCGGCGCGGGCGTCAGCCGCGCCAGGCGAGGAAGCGCCGCTCGATCGCGCCGATCAGGGCGCTGACGATCAGACCGAGGATCGACAGCAGCGCCACGCCGCAGAACAGCCGCTCGAGGTCGTAGAGCGAGCCCGCCTCCAGGATGTAGGCGCCGATGCCGTATTGGGCGCCGAGCATCTCGGCGGCGACGAGCAGGATGATGGCGATCGAGATCGACACCCGGAGCCCCGACAAGATGCCGGGGAAGGCGCCGGGCAGCACGATCTTGGCGACGATCGACCACCAGGAAAGGCCGAAGCTCTGCCCCATGCGGATCAGGCCGCGATCGACGTTGTCGACGGCGCCGAAGGTCGCCACCACCGTCGGGGTGAAGGTGCCGAAGGCGATCAGCGCGTATTTCGAGGTTTCGTCGATGCCGAACCAGATCACGAACAGCGGCAACAGCGCGATCTTGGGGATCGGGAACAGCGCCGCCACCAGCGGCACCAAACCGGCGCGGACGAGGCCGAAGAGGCCGATCGCCACCCCGGTCGAAACGCCGACGCCGATGCCGATCGCCGCACCGACGACGAGACGGCGCAGCGAGGGACCGAGCTGGGTCCACAACAGGCCGCTCTTCCACAGATCGAGGAAGGTGGCGAAGACGGCGGAAGGCCGCGGCAGCGTCAGGCCGGAAATCCAGCCGGTCCGCGTGCCGACCTCGGCGACGGCGATCAGCACCACGAACACCAGCGGCCCGATCCAAGGGTTCGGGCGCGGCGCGAAGCCGCGACCGCGAAACTCGACGGGGCGTTTCGTCGTCTCAGCCACCGATCAACTCCCTGTCCGCCGCCGCCGCCTCTTCGCGCATCAGCTCCCACAGTTCCTTCTGGCGGGCGTCGAGTTCGGCGTCGCCGAGGGCGCGTTCGCCGAGCGGCGTGTCGATCTTCACCACCGCGCGGACGGCGCCGGGGCGGCGCGACAGCACCACGATGCGATGGCCGAGCCGGACCGCCTCGGCGAGATTGTGGGTGACGTAGACGGCGGTGAAGGGTTGGCGCGTCCACAAGCCGACGAGATCGTCGAGCAGGAGCTCGCGGGTCTGGCTGTCGAGGGCGGAGAGCGGCTCGTCGAGCAGCATCACCGCCGGCCGGACCGCCAGCGCGCGGGCGATCGCGACGCGCTGCTTCATGCCGCCGGAGAGCTGCTTCGGCAGCGCCTCGCGGAACTCCGACAGGCGGGTGCGGGCGAGCACGTCGGCGACGATCGCCTCGGTCGCCGCCCGGCCGAGGCGATGGTCCTCGAGCACCAAGCGGACGTTGCCCGCCACCGTGCGCCAGGGCAGCAGCGCGAAGTGCTGGAAGACGTAGGTGAGCGGGTTGAGGCTGTCGGCCGGCGGCTCGCCGACGAGCGACACCCGCCCCCGCGCCGGCACCTCGAGCCCGCCGAGGAAGCGCAGCAGCGTCGACTTGCCGCAACCCGACGGGCCGACGAGGCAGACGATCTCGCCGTCGGAGATGTCGAGGGAGACGTCGCGCAGGACCTCGACCGCACCGTAGGAATGGCCGACGTTCTCGATCAGGAGGTCCATGCGGACCTCCACGCGACGTCTTTCCGGAACCCCCGCCTCACTTGAGGATCTCGACGTAGGAGGTGTCGAACACCATCGCCGGGGTGATGGTGTCCTTGACCATCTTCTCCGACTTGAACCAGTCGAGCTGCTCGGTGACCGAGGGCAGCGCCAGGGCGAGGCCGCGATTGATGCGGATGGCGTCGTCGACCATCGTCTTGCGGAACTGGTCGAGCGGGCTCGCCGCATCGACGTGGGCGTGGACGAGGGTGGCGAGCGCGTCGACTTCGGCCGCCGAGGCGGTGCGGTCGACGAAGGCGGTGTCGTAGTCGGCGACGGCGCGGGCATAGGCGGCGACGAAGGCCTTGGTCTTGTCACGCTCGGTGGAGGCGTTGGCCTTCGAGGTGAAGACGGTCGTCACCTGATAGTTCGGGGCGAAGTCGGAGATCGTGCCGATCACCTTGGCGGTGCCGGCGGCGACCATCTTGGCGGCGATGCTCGGCTGGATCGCCCAGCTGTCGATCTGGCCGGAGGAGAGCGCGGCGACCACGGCGCCGAGCTTCTGCAGCGGGCGCAGCGTGATCTCGCTCATCGGGACGCCGACCGCCTGCGCCACCTTGTGGATCATGAAGTGGAACGACGAGCCGGCGGTGGTGATGCCGAAGCTGTGGCCGGCGAGGTTCTCGGCGCTCTTCAGGCCGGCGTCCCACGCCTTGTTGGAGGCGAGCAGCAGCGCGCCGGGGCGACCCTTCTCCTCCATCATCGCGCCGCCGATCACCCGGACGGCGTCCTTCTCGGCGAGGCTGACCAGACCGCCGCTCATCGCGGTGACGCCGTAGTCGGCGTCGCCCGAGGCGATCGCCACGGCGAGCGGCTGCGCCGCCTCGAAGAACTTCAGCTCGACGTCGAGACCGGCGTCGCGGAAATAGCCGCGCTCGTAGGCGATGAAGCTCGGCGCATGGCTGCCGAGATGGAGGACGCCGAGGTTCACCTTGGTCGCCGCGCGCGACGGCGTCGCCAGACCGGCGAGACCGAGGGCACCGGCGCCGACGAGGAACCGCCGACGATCGAGGGAGCTGAACTGCATCGTGGACCCCTTCTTCCCTGTTCGGGCGTCGTCCGTCGTGACGCGAACGTTCGTCCGTGGAGGCAGACTTACAACAATCCTTCGCCGCGGTCTTTCCCCGAACGACCGACCGGTTCGGCGAAATCGGCGATCGCGGCGGTGTTCAGGCGCCGCGCGACAACATGCGCTCGGCGCTGTCGTTCCACACGTCCATGCGGACGATGCGGCCGTCGACCAGGACGAAGCGATCGATGTAGCGGTTGCCCTCGAACGGGGTGCCGTCGAGCCATTCGCCGTGCAGCGTGCCGACGCTGGTCACCACCGTGCGGGTCTCGCCGAAGGCGACGTCCCAGGCCTCGATGATCTTGGCGACGCGGCGATAGCGGCCGGCGTTGAAGGCGCCGATCTCGGAGGCGGCGGCGAGGCGTCGGCCGACGAACACCAATTCGGCGTCGGGGGCGAAATGGCGGGCGATCGCCGCCTCGTCGCCGGCCATGGCGGCGAGAATCACCGTGCGCACGGTCTCGACGAGGGCGGCGACGTCGGTGCCGTCGGGGGCACGGCCGGTGACGATCGGGGGCGGAACCGGCGCCCCGGCGGGCGCGGGAGGGGTGGTCATCGAGGAGAACTCCGGTGTCCCGAGGGACGGGATACCGTCAGTCTCCACCGCGCGGCGGATTTCGCAATGCCGCCGTCGCGCGGGGCAGCCAGACCGCAGGGTCGGCCGATCACGGTCGCGATCAGTCGAGGCAGGGACCGGCGGCGGCGAGACCGGCGTCGGACCACCGCGCCTTCGCCGGCTCGGAACGCCGCGCCACAACCGGACGCGGCGCCGGCCGGGTGACCCGCGCCAGCACGACGGCGGCGGCGAGCGCCCCGAGCGAGGCGGCGATCGACAGCCACAGCGCCGCCTGCGGGCCGGCCCGTCCGATCACCACGGCGAAGATCGCCGGGGCGGCGGCGAAGACGAGGTTCTGCGGCAGGCTCATCCGGCCCATCAGCGAGCCGTAGGCGGCGGCGCCGAAGAGATGGAGCGGCAACGTCACCCGCAGCACCGCCAGGATGCCGTTGGCGCCGCTCCACACCAGGATGAAGATCCAAGCGCTGGTCACAGCGTCGAGCGGCGAGCCGAGCAGGGCCAGCATCGGCGCCAACAGCGCGATCGACAGACCGGTGACGGTGACCGGGTGGACCCGGTTGCCGAGCGCCAGCTCGATCAGCCGCGCCGCGATAGCCGCCGCGCCGCTCGCCGCCGCCACGCTGACCGCGGTGGCGTGATCGAGCCCGAGGGCCTCGAACAAGGTGATGACGTGCAGCGGCAGGCCCCAGGAGGCGAAGCCCTGCAAGGTGAAGGCGACGACCATCGCCAGAATCGCGACGCGGCGGGCGCGGGCGTCGAGCGGACGCGACGCCGGCTCGGCCGCGGCGGTCCGCGCCGACGGGGTCTCCGGCTCCGCCCCGGCGGCGAGGAAACTCGCGGCGACGGCGTCGTTCCAGCGCATGGCGATCCAGATCTGCGCCGGCAGCAACACGCCGAGCTCGATCGCGCCATAGGCGACGAAGGTCTCGCGCCAACCGAAGGCGGCGACCAACATCGCGGTCAACGGCCAGAACAGGGTCGGCGAAAACCCGACCATCAGCGCCAGGATGCCGATCTGGCGGCGCGCCGCCGGTCCGACGAAGCGGGTGAGGAAGGTGTTGACCGCCAAGGTCAGGCCGAAGGCCATGGCGAGGCCGAACAGAGCCCAGGAGGCGTACCAGGTCGCCCGGCCGGGGGCGGCGGCGAAGAGCAGATGGCCGAGGCCGATCATCGCCGGGCCGACCGGCAGAAAGCGGGAGGCGCCGACCCGGTCGAACAGCCGCCCGGCGAGCGGAGAGGCCAATCCGCCGATCGCCACCATCACGGTGACGCCGAGATAGATCGTCGTGGCGTCGAAGCCGAGCTCGGCGGTCAGCGCCGGGGCCACCACCGACGGCAAATAGTAAGTCGTTCCCCAGCCGGCGATCTGGCCGAGGGCCAGAGCCGGGAGGAGCAGAACGGACCGTGGCGCGGAGGCGGCCATCGTGGTGAACCTTGCGAAAGAGGAGAAGAGCGTCGGTGACTCGGCGCATTCCTTCATCTCCATTTCGGGTGAAATCGCGGCGCCATCCATGCGCGGCGAGCAACCCTCCTCGGCGTGCGGACGGTTTCCGCCGTTCGGGCCCCCTTCGGCGCGCACGGCACCCCGCTTCGCGGCGACGGCGACGCGGTGTCGCGGCGGCTCGAGCGACGGCCGGGCTGCGTCGGCATTGGTCGGGCGGAAGGGCGGATGTATCCTCTCCGGGTCGGAGCCCTTCGGGCTCGGCGGCCCGAACCGCGGCACGGAGGCGCGGTTTCGGGGCGGACACGGCGGCGCTCCGCATGGGGAGGCGACGATGTCGAGCGATCCTCGGCGAGCGTTTCTCGTCGCGCTGCTGATCGCGGCGAGCTGTCTCCCTTGGTTCGCGGCGCTGGCCGTCGCCGACGACGCGCTGGCCGAGCGGTTCGGGATGAACCGCCATGCGATCACCTTCCTCGCCGGCACGGTCGCGCTCTTCGCGCTGGTCGCGGCTCTCGTCTTCGCGCGGCTCGCGGCGGTGCGCGACGAGCTCCTGGCGGGGCGACGGGTGATCGGCCGCTGGAGCGTCGACGCCGCGACCTGGGCCGCCTTCGCGCCGTCGGCGCTCGCCGACGACGCGGCCGACCGGCGCACCGCGCTCGTGGTCGTCCTGTTCTTCGTGGTGGTCTGTTTCGGCGGCTTCGCGCTCGCCGATCCGGAGGCCGCGCCGGCGATGGCGAGCGTCGGCGGGATCGTCGCGGTGGCGATGATCGCCGCCTTCGCCTTCGGCCGACGAACCCAGGCGTCGCAGTGGCGGCGGCGCACCGGCGAAGTGATCGTCGGCGAACGCGGCCTGCTGCGCGACGGCGTCCTGCACGTCTGGGCGGTGCCGCTCTCCCGGCTGATCGGCGCGCGGATGCAGGAACGGCCGCTCGGGCTGGTGGTCACCTACGGCTGGTGGTCGCGCGCCGGCTGGCAGGCGGTCAGCGTCGCTCTGCCGGTGCCGCGCGACGGGCTCGCGACCGCACGGGCGACGGCGACCCGCCTCGACGAGATCGCCGGCGGCTCTCGCCACCGCCGGCCGGCGCGACCGTGAGCAGGCGATCGGAGAACCGTTCCGGCGCCGCCGCGGAACGAAGCGGCGACGGCTCGAAGAAGAGGGAGGAAACTCATGAAGATCGCTCGCATGGCCTCGATCGTCGCCCTGCTCGCCGGCTTCGCCGGCACGGCGACGGCGCAATCGCTTCCCGGTGATTGGGATTGGGGCGCCGGCGGCGGCCATGCCGTGATCGCCGCCGACGGCACGGGCAAGGACGGGCGCGGCAACACGATGAAATGGACCCTCGTCGACCCCGCCGCGCGGCGCTACCGCTTCGTCTGGAGCCACGGCTTCACCGACGACGCCGTGCTCTCCGCCGACGGCGGCAGCCTGACGGTCGTCAACGACGTCGGCACCCGTTTCGTCTCGACCCGGCGCGCCGTGGCGCCGGTCCCGGCCGCCGGCGCCGGTGGGCCCGGACCGGCGGTCGCCGGCAGCGTCTCGCCGTGGACGACGCGACCGCCGTCGTCCTCGCCGCTGCCGCTGCAGGTCCTCTCCGGCACCGGCTTCGCGCCCGGATCCTACGTGATCTTCGTCGGCGACACCGACATGACCGGCCGAACCGTCACCACCTGGGTGAGCCAAGGTCCCTGGCGAGACGTGGCGGGCCGACGTCCGCGCGCCGCCGGTGTTCGAACGCGACCCGACGCCGAGCGCGGCCGGGCCGGACCGCGCCTCGATCGTCGCGCTCAACGGCGATCCGCAACGCTGGCGGGCGATCTGCGTTTTGCCGGCCGGCGTGCCGGTCACGACCTGCGGCGCGGGCAGCGGCAACGTCGGGACGGCCCCCGGCGCAGGCGGACCGGCGGCGCCGGGTGGGGGCGGAGCGGCGCCGGTCCCCCCGGTGACGACGCCGAACCCATCCGCCGCCGGCGGGCTGCCGGCCGGCCAGGACGGGTACGATTCGACCTCGATCCGGCGCGGCGACCCCTTCGACGGCGGCGAATGGGCGAATGCCCAGGGAACTCGAGCGTCGGCGACCCGCGACCTGATGCCGCCGGTCTGCATCTCCGGCTTCACGCTGGAGAGCGCCGGATCGGACGTGACGACGGTCGGGGCGAAGATCGAGATCACCCTGCGCGGCCCCTACGGCGCGGACTACCGGGCGCTCGATCTCGCCGGCGTGGCGATCGCCCGCGACTTCTCGCCGGGCGGCTCGGGAACCGTGATTTCGGCCCGCAGCGCCGACTTCCCGCCGTTCCGCACCAGTCGCGTCGAGGTGACGATGACCGGGCACGGCTGGTTCCTGATGAAGGGGCTCCGCTTCCGCGTCGTCGCCTGTCCGTGACGGCGCGCCGCGAGCGCCGAGACGCGGCGGAGGGGGCTCCCCTCCCCGCCGCGCCGCTTTCGGCGACCGCGCCGGAGCGCGGCCCGGCGGTTCACCAGCGCTGATGGACGTGCGGGGCGATGCGGGCGTCGTAGACCGCACGCACCGCCGCCATCGTCTCGTCCGACAGGGCGGGGAGATCGGAGGCGGCGGCGTTCGCCTGCGCCTGCGCGGCGTTGCGGGCGCCGGGGATGACCACCGTCACCGCGTCGTTCATCAGGATCCAGCGCAGGGCGAAGGCGGCCATGGCGGTTCCGACCGGCACCAGCCGGCGGATCTCCTCGACCGCCGCCAGCCCGACCTCGAAGGGCACGCCGGCGAAGGTCTCGCCGACGTCGAAGGCCTCGCCGTGGCGGTTGAACAAGCGATGATCGTCGGCGGCGAAGTGCGTCTCGGCGGTGAACTTGCCGGAGAGCAGGCCGCTCGCCAGCGGTACGCGGGCGATCACTGCGACGCCGCGCGCCTTCGCCTCGCGGAAGAACAGGCTCGCCGGGCGCTGGCGGAACATGTTGTAGATGATCTGGATCGACACCACGCCGGGATATTCGATCGCCTTCAGCGCCTCCTCGACCTTCTCGACGCTGACGCCCCAGTCGCGGATCTTGCCGGCGGTCTTCAAGGCCTCCATCGCCGCGGCGACCTCGGGCCGATAGAGCGTCTCGGTCGGCGGGCAGTGCAGCTGGACGAGGTCGAGCCGCTCGACGCCGAGGTTCTTCAGGCTGCGGTCGACGAAGGCGGTGAGGTTTTCCGCCGTATAGCCGGCATCGATGTGGGGGGAGAGGCGCCGGCCGGCCTTGGTGGCGACGAAGGGGCGCGTGCCGCCGCGGGAGCGCAGCACTTCGGCGATGATGCGCTCGGAGCGGCCGTCGCCGTAGACGTCGGCGGTGTCGACGAAGGTCATGCCGGCGTCGAGGGCGGCCTCGAGCGCGGCGCGACCGTCGGCCTCGGCGACGTCGCCCCACGACCCGCCGATCTGCCAGGCGCCGAAGCCGATCTCCGAGACCTCGATGCCGGTTCGTCCGAACACGCGGTGTTTCATTTTCGTTCCTCCACCGGTCGCCGCAGCGGTAACGCACCTCGAAGAGGCGGCGGCGACTTCGCCTCCGACATAACCCTTCCGGCGCGGTTCGGCAAAGCGGAGCCCCCACATCGGCACTTCTACGCGCTCTTCCTCCTCGTCAGAGGGAGGAATGCGACCTAAGAAGGGAAGAACGGGAGCGATGTGCGCCCCTCGAGCGAAAAGGGAAGTGGTCATGATGCGGATCGGCGACTTCGGGCGGATCGACGGCGAAACGGTGCACGAGATCACCCTCTCCTCCCCCTCCGGCGCCGGCGCCTCGATCCTCACCTACGGCGCGATCCTGCGCGACCTGCGCATGCCGGCGGCGGACGGAACGATCCGCCCGGTGGTGCTCGGCTTCGACGATCTCGACGGCTATCGCGACAATCCCGGCTATCTCGGCACCACCGTCGGGCGCTGCGCCAACCGGATCGGCGGGGCACGCTTCCGCCTCGACGGGCGCGAGATCGCGCTCGAGCCCAACGAGGGCGGACGCAACACCCTGCACGGCGGCCGGCTCGGCTTCGGCCGGCGGACGTGGACCCTCGACGAGGCGACCGAGACCTCGGTCACCCTGTCGCTCGCCTCGCCCGACGGCGAGGAGGGCTGGCCGGGGCGGGTCGAAGTCACCTGCCGATACGACCTCGACGGCACCGAACTTTCGATCACCACGACGGCGACCTGCGACGCGCCGACCCCGGTCAACCTCACCAATCATTCGTATTTCAACCTCGGCGCGGCCGATTGCCGCGACCATCTGCTGCGGCTCGGCGGACGCTTCTTCCTGCCGACCGACGACGGTCTGATTCCGACCGGGGCGGTGTTGCCGGTCGAGGGAACCCGCAACGATTTCCGCGACGAGCGCCGGATCGGCGAGGACTACGACACCGGCTTCGTCCTCGCCGGAGCGCCGGGCGAGGCGGTGGTGGCGGCGGAGGCGCGCGCGCCCGACGGCAGTCTGCGGATGATCGTGACCACCGACGAGCCGATGGTGCAGCTCTACACCGCCACCCATCTGCCGGCCTCGACCCACGCCGCCGCACTGCCGCACGGATCGCACGCCGGCTTCTGCCTCGAGACCCAGGGCCTCACCGACGCCCCCAACAAACGGCATTTCGCCTCGGTTCTGCTGCGTCCGGGCGAGGTGCGCGTCCGGCGGACGAGCTTCCGGTTCGAGGCTCCGACGCGCGAGTGAGGCGGTTTCGGGGGATCGGCGGCGCGGCGCCTGCCGCGCCGCAACGGGTGCGACGCAGCGACGAATTGAGTTGCGTACCTCGAGAAATTGCGCGATCCATCATTCATGGCTCCCTCAGACGAACTCCCCGTCGCCACCATCAAGGACGTCGCCCGCGAGGCGGGCGTGTCGGTCGCCACCGTCGACCGCGTGCTGCACGGCCGTGCCGGCGTGCGCAAGGCGACGGTGGACCGGGTCGAGGAGACGATCGAGCGGCTCGGCTTCCGGCCGCACGCGGCGGCGGCGGAACTGGCGCGCGGGCGCAGCTACCGCTTCTGCTTCGTGATGCCGAAGAGCCTCAACGTCTTCATGAACGAGATCAAGGAGACGGTGCTGAAGGAGCTGGCGTGGCTGACGGCGCGCCGCACGCTGGTCGACATCGTCGAGACCGACGTGTTCGATCCCGCAGCCCTCACCCGCACGCTCGAGGAAGCGGGCAATCGCTACGACGGCATCGCCGTGGTGGCGCTCGACGATCCGCGGGTGCGCGCCACCATCGACGATCTGATGGCTTCGGGCGTGATCGTGGTGACGCTGGTCTCCGACGTGCCGGCCTCGCACCGGGCGCGCTACGTCGGCATCGACAACGTCGCCGCCGGACGCACGGCCGGCGCGCTGATCGGCCGTTTCTCGGGCTCGCGCAAGGGCAAGGTGGCGGTGATCGCCGGCGCGCTGGCGCTGTCCGACCACACCGACCGCTTCATCGGCATCTCGCGGGTGATCGCCTCCGACTTCCCGAACCTCGAGCTGATCCTGCCGGTCGAGGGACGCGACGACGACGCCACCAACCAGGCGCTGACCACCCGTCTCCTGACCGAGGTTCCCGACCTCGTCGGCATCTACAACATCGGCGCCGGCACCAGCGGCGTCGCGGCGGCACTCGTCGAGACCGGCAAGGTCGGACAAGTGGTGTTCGTCGGACACGACCTCACCACCCATACCCGGCGCTTCCTGCTCACCGGCGTGATGGACGCGGTGATCTCGCAGAATCCGGGCCGCGAGGCGCGCTCGGCGCTGCGCATCCTGCAGGCGCTGGCGCGGCGCGAGCCGATCTCGGCGGCCCAGGAAACCATCGGCATCGACATCGTCATCCGCGAGAACCTGCCCTGAGGCGGGATCCGGCGACGAAGGTCCTTCGAGGAGAAGATCGATGTATCTCGGTCTCGACATCGGCACGTCGAGCGTCAAGGCGGCCCTGATGGGCGACGGCGATCGGGTGATCGCCACCGCCGAGCGGTCGCTCGTGGTCGACCGGCCGCATCCGCAGTGGTCCGAGCAGGATCCGGAGAGTTGGGTCGCGGCGACGCTGGCCGCGGTCGACGAGCTCGCCGCCGCGCATCCGCAGGAGGTCGGCCGGGTCGCCGGCATCGGGCTCTCGGGCCAAATGCACGGCGCCGTGCTGCTCGACGCCGCCGACCGGGTGCTGCGCCCCTGCATCCTGTGGAACGACGGCCGTTCGGCGGCGGAATGCGCCGAGCTCGAGGCCGCCTTCCCGGCGCTGCACGCCGTCACCGGCAATCTCGCCATGCCCGGCTTCACCGCGCCCAAGCTCCTGTGGGTGGCGAAGCACGAGCCGGCGATCTTCGCCGCCACCGCCCGCGTCCTGTTGCCCAAGGCCTTCGTCCGCTTGCGCCTCACCGGCGAGGCGATCGAGGACATGTCGGACGCCTCCGGCACGCTGTGGCTCGATCCGGCGAAACGCGACTGGTCGGACGCGGCGCTCTCC
>JAAYVT010000119.1 GCA_012517025.1 Phyllobacteriaceae bacterium
GCCGAGCGCCTGCTCCAGCGCGTCGAGCCGGCGGGCGACGGTGGCGTGGTTGAGGCCGAGCCGACGGGCGGCGGCGAGCATCTGCCCCTCGCGGGCCACGGCGAGAAAGACGCGCAGGAGATCCCAATCCATTCTTCAATTTACGCACATTGGTTGCTCGATCAACGAGATTGATGTGCGTCGAGTGAAGAGAGATCGTCGCGGCGTCCTCTCGCGCCCCGACCGTCCGGGCGCCCTTCCGCAACGGTGGATCATGACCGAGATCATCCCGCACTTCGTCGCCGGCCGCCGCGTCGCCGGCTCCGCCCGCACCGCCCCCGTCTACAATCCGGCCACCGGCAAGCAGACCGCCGCCGTCGGCCTCGCCTCCGCGGCGGAAGTGCGCGGCGCGGTCGAGGCCGCCGCCGCCGCCTTCCCGGCCTGGTCGGAGACGACGCCGCTGCGTCGCGCCCGCATCCTCAACAAGTTCCTGCACATCCTCGAGGAGCGCGGCGACGAGCTCGCGGCGGTGATCACCGCCGAGCACGGCAAGGTGCATTCCGACGCGCTCGGCGAGATCCAGCGCGGCATCGAGGTGGTCGAGTTCGCCACCTCGGCGCCGCAGCTGCTCAAGTCGGAGTTCACCGAGAACGTCGGCACCCGCATCGACAGCCATTCGCTGCGCCAGCCGCTCGGCGTCGTCGCCGGCATCACGCCGTTCAACTTCCCGGCGATGGTGCCGATGTGGATGTTCCCGGTGGCGCTGGCCTGCGGCAACACCTTCGTGCTCAAGCCGTCCGAGCGTGATCCTTCCGCCGCGCTGCTGCTCGCCGACTGGCTGAAGGAAGCCGGTCTGCCGGACGGCGTCTTCAACGTCGTCAACGGCGACAAGGAGGCGGTCGACGCGCTGCTGACCGATCCGGACGTGCAGGCGGTGAGCTTCGTCGGCTCGACCCCGATCGCCCGCTACGTCTACGAGACCGCGACCCGCACCGGCAAGCGCGCCCAGGCGCTCGGCGGCGCCAAAAACCACATGATCGTCATGCCCGACGCCGACATGGATCAGGTCGTCGACGCGCTGATGGGCGCGGCCTACGGCTCGGCCGGCGAGCGTTGCATGGCGATCTCGGTCGCGGTTCCGGTCGGCGAGAAGACCGCCGACGAGCTGATCGCTCGGCTCACGCCGCGGGTGCGGGCGCTCAAGGTCGGCCCCGGCACCGATCCGGAGAGCGAGATGGGGCCGCTGGTCACCGCTCAACACCTCGCCAAGGTCTCCGGTTACGTCGACGCCGGCGTCGCCGAGGGCGCCAAGCTGGTGGTTGACGGTCGCGGCTTGAAGCTGCAGGGCTACGAGGGCGGGTACTTCATCGGCGGCACGCTGTTCGACGACGTCACCCCCGACATGAAGATCTACAAGGAAGAGATCTTCGGACCGGTGCTCGCCGTCGTCCGCGCCCCCGACTACGCCACCGCCGCCAAGCTGATCAACGACCACGAATACGGCAACGGCACCGCGATCTTCACCCGCGACGGCGACGCGGCGCGCGAGTTCGCCCATTCGATCAAGGTCGGCATGATCGGCATCAACGTGCCGATCCCGGTGCCGATGGCGTTCCACTCCTTCGGCGGCTGGAAGGCGTCGTTGTTCGGCGACCACCACATGCACGGGCCGGAGGGCGTGCGCTTCTATACGAAGCTCAAGACCATCACCTCGCGTTGGCCGACCGGCATCCGCGCCGGCGCCGAATTCGTCATGCCGACGATGAAGTGATCGACCTCGCCTCCGCCCGCGTGCCGCTGGCGCGGCGGGCGGAGGTCTCCTAAGCTCAGGGACGGCGCGTCGGCTCGACCGGCGCGCCGTTTCGCGTGTCCGCCGCCCCCGAGGTCTCCCCCTCCCCATGCGCATCGACGTTTCCTTCATCGACCGGGTCGGCATCGCCCACGAGATCCTGGCGGTGCTGGCGGAGCGTCGGATCAACGTCACGGCGGTGGAAGTGGCACCGCCGCACGTCTTCATCGACGCGCCCGATCTCGCCGAGGCGGCGTGGGTCGATCTGGCGACGGCGCTGCGGCGGGTCGCGGGGGTGGAGGCTGCGGCGCCGGTCGACATCCTGCCGGGGTCGCGCGACCGCCTCCACCTCGAGGCGCTGCTCGGCGCGATGGCCGATCCGGTGTTGCTGGTCGACGGCGACGGCACGGTGCTGATCGCCAACGCCGCCACCGCCGCGGTGTCGCGTCGGCGGGCCACCGAGATCGGCGGGCTCGCCATCGGCGATCTCTTCGCCGACGCCCGTCTGCAGGTCGAGCTGGTGCGCTCCGGTTTCCGTGCCCATCCGCGCGAGGCGATGCTCGGCGGGGTGCCGTTCCAGCTCGACGTGGTGCCGGTGGTCGACGACGGAGTGGCGGCCGGCGCGGTGGTGACGCTGCTCTCGCCGCATCGGCTCGGCGAACGCATGCGCGGGCTGCAGACCTTGCCCGAGCACGGGCTCGAGGCGATCCTCGGCGCCTCGCCGGCGATCCAGGCCCTGAAGAAACGCGCCGCTCGGGTCGCCGACGTCGACGCGCCGATCCTGATCCTCGGCGAGACCGGCACCGGCAAGGAGCTGGTGGCGCGGGCCTGCCACCAGATGAGCCGACGCTCCGACGCGCCGTTCCTGGCGCTCAACTGCGCCGCCGTGCCGGAGAACCTCGCCGAGAGCGAGCTCTTCGGTTACGCCTCCGGCGCCTTTTCGGGCGCGGAACGCGGCGGCAAGCCGGGGCTGCTCGAACTCGCCGACAAGGGCACCGTGTTCCTCGACGAGATCGGCGAGATGTCGCCCTATCTGCAATCGAAGCTGTTGCGCTTCCTCAACGACGGCTCGTTCCGCCGGGTCGGCGGCGAGCGCGAGAGCCGGGTCGACGTGCGGATTCTCTCGGCGACACACCGCGATCTCGCCGCGATGGTTTCCGCCGGCACCTTCCGCGAGGACCTCTAC
>JAAYVT010000120.1 GCA_012517025.1 Phyllobacteriaceae bacterium
CACTTCGACGACGACGATGAGGGTGGCGGAAGAGGCGAGCCGTGCGCGATCTCGTCGACCGAGGGCTTCGGCGACACACGCGTCGGCGAGGCGGTCGAGCGCCGAGACGGAAGTGCGAGCCGGGCGGGGCTCGGGCGCGTCTTCGTGGATGAACTGGCGCAGAACAGCGTTGATGTCAGCCATTGGAGAGACCTCCGATCGTGCGGCCGAGCCCGTCGGCGTGCGCGGTGGCATCGCTGTCGGCGGACTCGTTCGTCGCCGAGGTGATCTGCTGCAGGATGGGCGTCGCCCGAATGACTTTCGGGACACGACGGAGAGACCGACCGTCCTCGTCGATCGGCTTCCAGAGTCCGGGAATCCCCGCCGTCGCACCGGTGACGAGGCGCGTCGCCGCAGAGGCGGTGGCGAGGCGGAGAGGTTTGGTCGCGAGCAGGCTCTCCGAGCCCTCGCGCATGAGAATGCCGGCATAGGTGAGTTCCTGCCGCAGGACGCCGATCGACCGCGTCTCGGGCGCGAAGCCGGGGTCGCGGATCGTGGAGCCGGGGACGATCACGAAGTCATTCGGTGTCTCGACGAGATCGGCTACGGCGTGCCGGGTCTCCAGGCGGAAGGTTCTGCCCTGCGGTACGGTGCCGAGGACGACGCCGGGCTCGGTCACCGGACCGGCGAGTGCGAGGCGCTGCGGCAGAGAATCGAAGGCGAGGTGTGCCTCCTGCATCTGGCGGATCGCTCCGGCGCAGAAGTGGCGGAGCATTCCATATTCGGTGTCGGTGACGACCGCGCCGGCGGGGATGTCGCCGAGGATGCGGACACCGCTCGCCACCAGTGTCAAATGCAGGATTCGTTCGACGGCGCGTGCCTGAGCGGGCGAGAGCGATCCCTGGTCGTCCGTCACGGTCACGACGCGCGCCGGTCGAGCGAACAGGCGGAACTTGGGATCGCGCAACCGCGAGGCGACGGACACGCCGGACTGTCCGACATAAGCCGTGGTTCCGGTGGGTGAGTTCCAGAACGCGACGTAGGCGCCGGGACGATCGACGCAGCCGTGCCGAATGAAGGTGCCGAGAGCGTCGGCGCCGGCGGTCTTCACGATCGGCACCGGATCGTCGAGGACGACGACGGCAGCGCCGGTGAGGAAGTGGCGGGCGGTGGAGAACGTGTCCTGCGACACGGGCGAGGCGGTGAATGCGGACATGATGAGGCTCCCTGCGAGCGCGACGGATCGGGCTCGGTTCGTTCGAGAAGACGACGTCGGTGAGGTCAGCGCCGGATGCGACGCAGCCGGAGACAGGCGGCGCGACAGGTCGACGAGGCGTCGACCGAGCAGCCGGACGCCGCCGTCGACGGGAGCCGGATCGGCAGCGGTGTCGTTTCGAACTGGGAGAAGGCGGGAGAGGGATTGCGGGGGCGCGTCGAGGCGCCGAAGATGGTCTCGGTCATGTGACACCTGCTGTATCAGGTTGGATCGTGATCAGACCGTCGCCGGGGTTGCCGCCCCGGTGACGGTCGCCTTGGGCGACCGTTGGTCCGATCAGTCGAAACACGTTCGACAACAAGAACGGTAGCAGCTGTTTGGAGTGGAGTCCGGTCAATGTGTGATAATTGGTTAACAAATTATTAATCTGTGGTTGTCGTTGGCGGTTTCCCAGATTTACGGCACCGAACGAGTGCTCGAACACTGGGGCCTGTTCTGGGCAAGGTTTGTCGACGGTTTGACCGACACTGGGGACGACGCGACCTCCAGAGCGATCCGACTCAGGCGTCCGGCGAGGTGAGACGGTTCGGCGGTGTCCAGCCGAGGTCGAGCAACTGCTTCAGGAAATACGCCCGTTCTTCGGCGAGGCGCTGCACCTCCGCCCTGATCGCCCGCGTACGATTGGCGATCTCCGCGTTTGCGTCATTGATCGCGTCCGCCGCCGCCGAGGCGCAACGCGAACGATAGGCGTCCATCTCATCCCGCCTCTGGCGTTCTCGGCGCATCCACTCGGTTTCCCTCGCCGCCGCTGCCGCGGCTTCGGCCTCCTTGACCTTGCGGCGTGCCAACGCCTCCTGGCGGGTCAGTCGCTGACGTCTAGGACCCAGCCGCTCGAGCCCGCAGGGAGCCCCGACGTCGAGATGAAAGGCGTCCTGCAGCTCGACGGCTGCGGCGCGAAACGCTTTGCGTTGTTCCGCACGCCCGCCGCCGTCGCGGCGCTTCTCTCCTTGGGCGCGATGCTGCGCGGAGATCGTCTCGACGCTCAGGACGCCCGTGGGATCGAGCGGCGGGACCGCGAGGAGGTGGAGGTGAGGAAACGGTTCGTCGAGGTGTTCCACGACGCTGAGCAGCGCTTCGCCCCACAGCTCCCGAAAGAACGAGATCGTCCGCGCCTTCCAGTCTTCATACCGAGCGCGCCTCTCGGGCACCGACTGCATCACCTCGACCGGCACCGGCCAAGACGCGACGGCGGTCAACAACACCAGCGACGAGACCGCCACGGACCGTCCCGCGCGGTCGTGCCCAGCGACGATGCGATCTCTCAGGATCGGCTCCACGTCTATCGGTGCACATCCGAAACAGACGTTTGCCGGCAGCGGTGTGGCGATGTGCCGGCTGGCGTTCGGAGCGCGTGCGGCTTCCGCAAGGATGCCGATCGCAGACGGCTTTCCCTTGCTTGCCGCCAGAGCGTATGCGTCGATGTGAACGAATTGACCAGACATTCGATCCTCCACAATTCAGAGGATCGAGCTGAACCAAGCAAGGAACAACATGGTGAGCGGAGGTCGTCCTAGTCGGTTATTTTCTATGTCGACGTAATCGCAAGGCGAGAACGTCGGCGTCACAGCTCATCAGCTGTGACGCCGAGAGTGGAGATGTCGAAATGGCGTGCGACATCGAAAGAGAGCGGATCGAAAGAGAGCGTTCAACCCATTGAAACAGCGCGTCGAATTCCAAAAAAGAGTTTTTCTGACGTCATTTCGACGTGCAAATGACGTCGTTTCGACGCCTCGGCGGGCGGCGGAATGCCGCCCGCTGGGGAGGGCGCCATCCTGGGCATTGCTTCGACCCGCGCGTTCGGTTTCAATGTTGACAGCGATCGCCACCGGATAATGAGGCTAAATCGTCCAATGTTGACAGCCAATACCTTCGCGAATTCGGGCGGTTTGCGCCTCTGAATTCAATGTTGACAGCATATGATGTCCATTTTCGGCATCGACAACCGTAGCAGACCGTTGGATCTGCATTCTGTAACAGCGTCGATATCTGAATCAGCTGGATTCTGAATCGAATCAGCTGAACACTCGGCGAGTCCATTTCAGCGTTTCTGGGTGGAAACGGTTCTCTTCGCACGAAGGGGGCCCGCGCGGGGAAGGTTGGTAGCTCTGCTACGCCGATCGACGGTCGGCTCCGCGTCGTAGACCGTCGGTCGGCGTAGGATCGCGAGTTGCGGTGAAGCCGCATTCATCAGACCAAGCCGAACCGCAGGTTCCCGATGAGACCGCAGTTCCTTCCTCGGGCGTGAGAACCGACGCCGGCGATCACTTGGACGACGCGGCGGCGATCGCGGCGGCATCGGGCAAATCTGCGGATCCTCGGAAGAAGACATCGGCTCCGAAACCCAGCCCGAAGGAAACGCTCTTGGCGAAGGTCACGCCGGCGCTCCTGCGCCGCCCTGCCGCCGCGGAGTATCTCGCGGTGTCCGCGGGGATTTTCGACCAGATGGTTCGCGACGGTGCGATGCCGCGTCCGCGGCTCTTCGGGTCGATCAAGCTCTGGAGCATCCGCGATCTCGACAGGGCGATCGACGCCCTCCCGACCGATGGGGAGGACAGATCCTCAACCTGGGACGACGTTGGATGAACAGACCGAAGCGGCTCCTGAAATACGTCAAGGCTTACGTCGATCGACACGGCAAGGCGCGCTACTACACGCGTTGTCCGGGGCTTCCGGCGGTCGCATTGCCGGGCGTGCCGTGGTCGCCGGAATTCATGGCGGCTCATGCCGCCGCGACGGACGCGACGAAGAAGCCGCCGATCACGTCGGCGCTGCGTGCCTCGCTCGAAACCGTCCCCGGAGGACAGCTTCTCTTCGTCGTGACGGCGCGGGGCAAGCCCTACGGCGGGTCGGCATTCTCCGTCTTCGTCAAGGACGCCGCCGCTGCTGCCGGCTTGCCCGCCGACTGCACCGCTCACGGACTTCGCAAGAGCATGACCTACCGGCTCGCCGAAGCCGGATGCTCGGCACCGGAGATCATGTCGATCACCGGTCACTCTCTCAAGGAAGCCCAACGCTACATCGACGAGGTCGATCGGGCTCGCCTCGCCACCGCGGCGATGAAGCGTGTAGGCGCCTCCCTCGGGGAAAAGCGCGAACAGAAAGTGTCTAACTCGAACGAGGGTTAGATAAAATATATCACTATATGCATGAAAATATGTGGGAATTCTGTTCGACGAAACGCTCCGGTGGAGCTTCAGGCGGATTCCTCGGCTTCGGACCTGCGGCGGTTCGCCGCCACCTCAAGGTGCGACAAGCCGCGCGTCTTGTCCCGGGTTTCGCCGCGACCGCCGCCGACGGAGCGACCGTCCGCGAAGAAGATCCGCCAGCGGGTCGGCGCGAGGGTCCGCCGATCGCCGACGGCGATCGGGATCTCGGGTGGCGCGTCGATCTCGATCGGCGCGCCACCGTCGAGGACTAGGTCGAGCCGGCGGGCGGTGCCGTGGCGGCGGGTGGCGACGACGACGGCGGACAGCCTGCCGCCGCCGAGGCGCCAATGCTGCGGACGGACGAAGAGCGTCGCGGGGCCGGTGCCGTCGACGTCGCCGCCGAGATCGAGACCGACGCCGCCGATCGTCGCGCGGCCGTGCTCGACGACGATCGGGAGGCTGCTGGCGTCGCCAATGAAGTCGAAGACGAAGGGCGAGGCCGGTGCGTCGTAGATCTCGTCGGGGGTGCCGATCTGCTCGATTCGGCCCTTGTTCAACACCACCACCCGGTCGGCGAGCTCTAGCGCCTCGTCCTGATCGTGGGTGACGAAGACGGTGGTGGTGCCGGTGCGGTCGTGGATGTCGCGCAGCCAACGCCGGAGATCCTTGCGCACCTGGGCATCGAGCGCGCCGAAGGGCTCGTCGAGGAAGAGGACGCGGGGGTCGACCGCGAGCGCCCGGGCGAGCGCCACGCGCTGGCGCTGGCCGCCG
>JAAYVT010000121.1 GCA_012517025.1 Phyllobacteriaceae bacterium
GAGCTCGCCGTCGTCGCCGCCGAGAAGCTCGCCGCCCGCCTGATCGAGGAACAGCCGCTCGCCGAGATCCGCGCCCTGCTCGCCGATTGCCTCGGCCCGCTGCGCAAGGCGCCGCACCTCGTCGTCCGCCTCGACGCCCGCGACGCCGCCGCGCTCGATCCGGAGGTCACCCGGATCGCCCGCGAAACCGGCTTCGAGGGCCGCATCGTCATTCTCGGCGAGGACGACCTCGCCCGCGGCGATTGCCGCATCGAATGGGCGGATGGTGGTATCCTGCGCGACCGCGCCGCCCTCGCGGCGGAAATCGAAACGGTCGTCGACCGCTGGGTCGCCGCCCGCCGCACTCAGATCGATCGTGACGCCGACGCCGCAGAGGCGGCGGACGACCCGTGGAGGACCGCCTCGTGAGCGCGACGCCCGACGACCCCACCAAGGAAGGCCTGACCCTCGACATGATGGACCCCGCGACCCGCGACCGGGCCCGCGACGACGGCCAGACCCAACCGCACACCGCCGCCGACCTGGAGGCGGTGTTCGACGTGCCGGTGAAGGTCTCCGCCGTGCTCGGCCAGGCCCGCATGCAGGTCGCCGACCTCCTGAAGCTCAATCAGGGCACCGTGCTGGAGCTCGACCGCAAGGTCGGCGAGGCGATCGACATCTACGTCAACGACCGGCTGGTGGCGCGTGGCGAGGTGGTGCTCGTCGAGGACCGCCTCGGCGTGACCATGACCGAAATCATCAAGTCGGACAAATGAGGAGAACGCGACCATGAGGCTCCTCATCGTCGGCACGCTCGGCGGTCAGCTCACCGCCGCCTCGCGCATCGCCATGGATCGCGGCGCCACCGTCGCACACGCCGACACCGTCGAGGTGGCGCTGAAGACGTTGCGCTCCGGTCGCGGCGCCGACCTCCTGATGATCGACGTCGGCCTCGACGTCGGCGAGCTGATCAAACGGCTGGAGAACGAGCTGATCCATGTGCCGGTGGTCGCCTGCGGGGTCGCCACCGACGCCCGCGCCGCCGTCGGCGCCATCCGTGCCGGCGCCAAGGAATACATCCCGCTGCCGCCCGACCCGGATCTGATCGCCGCGGTGCTGGCGGCGGTCGCCGAGGACGGCGGCGACCTCGTCGTGCGCGACGAGATCATGGCCCGCGTCGTCCGCCTCGCCGATCAGGTCGCCCCCTCCGACGCCTCGATCCTGATCACCGGCGAGAGCGGCACCGGCAAGGAGGTCCTCGCCCGCCACGTCCACCGCAAGTCCAATCGCGCCGCGAAGCCCTTCATCGCCGTCAACTGCGCCGCCATCCCCGAAGCGCTGCTGGAGAGCGAGCTGTTCGGCCACGAGAAGGGCGCCTTCACCGGCGCGGTGGCGCGGCGCATCGGCAAGTTCGAGGAAGCCGACGGCGGCACGCTGTTGCTCGACGAAATCTCCGAGATGGACCTGCGCCTGCAGGCGAAACTGCTGCGCGCCATCCAGGAGCGGATCATCGACCGCGTCGGCGGCTCCCGCCCGGTGCCGGTCGACATCCGCATCCTCGCCACCTCCAACCGCAACATGGCCGAGGAGGCCCGCGCCGGCCGCTTCCGTGAGGACCTGCTCTATCGCCTCAACGTGGTGAACCTGAAGATCCCGCCACTGCGCGACCGTCCCGCCGACGTCCAGGCGCTCGCCGACCATTTCCTCGACCGCTACGCCAAGGCGAACGGCATGGCGGTACGGCCGCTCTCGCCCGAGGCGCGACGCGAGCTCGTCCGCTTCCGCTGGCCGGGCAACGTCCGCGAGCTCGAGAACTGCATGCATCGCGCGGTGCTGCTCGCCCACGGCGACGTCATCGATCTCGACGCCATCCGCACCCCCGACGGCACCCGTCTCGACGAGGTCCACGGCGAGGGAGGTGCCCCTGCGCCGGCCCGCGACGTCGCCGCCCGCGCCGCCGAGACGGCCGAGGCGGTCACCCGCGCCCTGGTCGGCCGCACGGTGGCCGACGTCGAGCGCGAGCTGATCCTGGAGACGCTGGGCTCGACGCTCGGCAACCGGACGCATGCCGCCAACATCCTCGGCATCTCGATCCGCACGCTCCGGAACAAGCTCAAGGAATACGGCGACGACGGCTTCGACATCCCGCCCCCCGGCGGCGGCGTCGAGGCGGCCTAACCGGCGGGCCGGCCGGCGTCGTCGGCACCGGATGCCGCGATCGGCCGGCGCAACACCCGCGCGATCCGTTCCGGATCGAGGGGCTCGGCCGATGACGGGCGCGGCGGCGCCGAGCCCACCGTCGACCGCGCCGCGATCCACCGCTCCACCTGCCGGCCGAAGGATCGGACGTCGAGTTCGCCGCCGCCCAATTCGCCCAGGCGCTTCAGCCGACCGCCGAGGGACGTCCGGCGTCGCCCCTCCGCCCGATCCCCGGCGACCGCCTCGGGTCCGCCGAGCCGCACCCTGAGACGTCGGATCCCCTCGGCGAGGAGCGTCGCGACGAAGGCGACGACGAGGCTCGCCACCGGTCCGATCGCGATCACCTGCGCCGGATGACGCGCCAGCGCGGTCGGATCGCCGAGCACGTGCGTCACCGTCACTTCGTCGCCCGGCGCGAGTTTCACTTCGCCGAACTGAGACCGCGTCGCGAAGGTGGTGCGGCTGCCGCCCGCGCCGTCCGACACCGCCAGTTCGACGCCGTCCACACGCACCGCGCGCCAATCCTTGGTCGTCGGACACTCCGTCGGCCGGGTGGTCTGGAGATATTCGGCGATCGAATGGGGCGCGGTCTCGCCGAAGGAGGCGAGGCACAGCGTCCGGAACCCGACCACGCGCGCCGGCGCGTCGACCAGCCCGTCGTTCCACACGCCGATCTCGGCGGCGAGGGCGACGCCGGCGACGACGACGAACGCCTTGGCGAGCCCTCGGAACAGCGTCTCGACCGGACCGAAGGCGAAGGCCCCCGTCCGCCCGATCGCGGCGGGCGCGCCCGACCGATCCGGCGACGGCCCGGACCGCCCGAGGACACGCCCCACCGTCGAACGCGTCAGGGAGAGGATCCCTCCGACCGCCAGCCCGATCACCAGAAGGACCACGATCCACGGCAGCAAGGCGAAGAAGAGAACCACGGCGGTCGTCATCGCACGTCCTCGGAAAGCGAGTGTCCCCCGACGATTGCACGCGAAGGGTTCCCGCCGGGTTGAGGGACAGGGTGGACGAATCCTTGCGTCCCCATCCCCGTCCGCGCCGCAGACGGATGCCGCCGACTTCTCCACCGCGACGTTCGTCGAACTGTCGGCCGGCCGACAGACGCACCTACCGCTTCCCCCCATACTGCCGCCGCCCGCCGGGGCGGCCGTGAGGAGGCGACCGTCGTCCGTGCCAATCGGAGGACAATCATGATCGAACGCGCAAGTAGAACCGGACGCCCGATGGTCGTCGTCGGCGCCGGACAAGGCGGCATTCAGGCCGCCGAATCACTGCGCGCGGAAGGTTGGGAAGGCGAGATCGTGCTGTTCGGAGACGAACCGCACCCCCCCTACCACCGTCCGCCGCTGTCCAAGGAAGCTCTTCTCGAGACCATCGACTTCTCGTCCATTCAGCTGCGCGGTCCCGACGAGATCGCCGCCAAGGGCATCGACTTCCGCCCCGGCGTCCACGTCGTGAAGATCGACCGTGACCATCGCATCGTCGAGCTCGACGACGGCGGCATCCAGCCCTACGAGGGCCTGGTGATCGCCACCTGCGGCCAGAACCGTCGTCTGCCCATCCCCGGCGGCGACCTGCCCGACATCTCCTCGCTGCGTTCGATCGACGACGCCTACAAATTCGCCGAAGCGCTGGGCAAGGCGCAGACGGTGCTGGTGGTCGGCGCCGGCTTCGTCGGCCTCGAGATCGCCGCCGTCTGCCGCATGTGCGACAAGGACGTCACGGTGATCGAGCGCGAGGAGCGCGTGCTCGCCCGCGCCGTCGCCCCGGTGATGTCCGATTTCTACGCCGACCTGCATCGCGAGCGCGGCGTCGTGCTCGAGCTCGGCACCTCGGTGACCGAGGTTCTGGCGAAGGACGGCCGCGCCGTCGGTCTGCGCCTCGGCGACGGCCGCGAGGTGGCGGCCGATCTGATCGTCGCCGGCATCGGCCTCGTTCCCGACGACAAGCTCGCCCGTGAAGCCGGCCTGCCCTGCGATCGCGGCATCATCGTCGACGAATGCGCCCGCACCGTCGACCCGAACGTCGTCGCCGTCGGCGACTGCACCGCCACCGCGCACGCGCCCGACCAACCGCTGCACCGTCTCGAATCGGTCCAGAACGCGGTCGAGCAGGCCAAGGCCGGCGCCGCCGCCCTGATGGGACGGGAGAAGCCCTTCGTCGCCGCGCCGTGGTTCTGGTCGGACCAGTACGACGTCAAGCTGCGCTCGGTCGGCCGCAGCGCCGGTCACGATCGCGTCGTCATCCGTGGCGATCAGTCCAAGCCGCGCTTCTCCGCCTTCTACTTCGTCGAAGGCCGTCTCATCGGCGCCGACAGCGTCAACGCCGTGCAGGATCACACCGCCGCCCGGCGTATCCTCGACGAAGGCATCGCGCTCACCCCCGAGGAAGTCGCCGATCCGAAGTTCGATCTCGGCAAGCGCTCGCGCGAGAAGAAACAGGCCGCCGTCCCGGCCTGATGCGCCCCGCGACGCCCTGCGCCGGTCGCCGGGCCCGCCCTCCTCTGCGGTCCTCTCCGTCGGCGCCTCACCATCGCGTGAAGGCGCCGACGCCGTTCTCGGTCTTTACGTGTCGTTAACCATACCCCCGGCAAATATTGCCGTGTCGGGTTAACCGACGCTGTCCGGGGACGACGCGAGTCGCCCTCACCCTCGCGGGGGATTCGGTGACCGAGAACTTCCAGATCCTCGCCACGCTCGTCGCGGTTCAGATCGTCCTCTCCCTGGCGCCCGAGCGCGAGGGCCGAACCATCCTCGCCGCCGCCCTGCTGTCGCGTCGCGACGGCCTCGCCGCCACGGCGCGGGCCTGGGCGATCGGCGTCGTCCGCGCGCTCGTGGCGCTGGCGGCGCTCTCGGCGATCGGCGTGCTGCCCTCCCCGAGCGCCGAAGCGGTGCGGATCGTCTGTGCCCTCCACCTCGCCTGGCTCGGCCTGCGCACGGTCCGCGCGTCCTTCCGCGGCGCTCCCGTCCCCGCCACCGAGCCGCTTCGCTTCGGGCCGTTCGCCGAACTCGTCGCCCCGGCGGCGATCTTGCACGACTTCTCGATCCTCGCGGTGACCGGGGTCCCGGCGTTGTCGCTTGGCGAGCAGATCCTCGCCGCGACGGCGCTGCCGACCGTCGCCGCGCTGTGGAACGCCCACCTCGCCGTCTGCGTGGCGAACCCGCCGATCGGCCGGGCGCTGCGGCGCGGCCACACCCGCCTGCAGCGCCTCCTCGCCGACGCCCTCGCCCACCTCGGCCTCGCCCTCGCGATCGGCCGCCGCTGAGCCCCTGCCGCTCGACGAGCGACGATCTCCAAAGCGGACCACCCTCCGACCGCCTGCGCCCTTCGTCGCGCCGCGCCGAACTACGGACGCGGCGGCGAAGGCGCGGCGTTAAACTCGACGATCGCGGAATTGGTCGCCCCTTTTTGCTCGGGGAGGTCGTCATGACGTCCGCCTTCCTCGCCATGCTGTTCGAAACGCTGATCACCATCGCCTTCGTGGTGGCGATCGCCGTTCTCCTCAAGAAGCTGCTCGCCCGCGCCGGCGGCGCCCGCCGACCGGACGGCCGCGAGGTCCCCGACGCCGGCGGCTGGTCGGATCTCGCACGCCGTTTCGCCGACGACCGCCCGATCGCCGAACCGGTGGCGCGCGCCGCCAGCATCAAGGTCGGCTCGACCATGTGGAAGAACTGCGCCGCGATCGGCGTCGAGGAGGCGGGTCTCCGCCTCGCCGTGCGGGTTCCCCTCCTCGGCGGCTTCGGCAAGGCGCCGCTCCTGGTGCCGTGGAGCGAGATCGTCGAGGTGGTTCCGGCGCACCTGTTCTGGGGCGCCGCCCGGCGGCTGGTGATCGGCCGTCCGACCCTCGCCACGGTGACGCTGCCGGAGGCCGTGTTCGAGGCCATCCTGGCGCGCGGCCATCTCGCCCGGTGAATTCTCCCGACGGTGGCCGTTAACCGCCCGTTAACCCTGTACCGGGCAAAAATTGCCCAGTCGGGACGGGTGCTTCGCGCGTCCGCCGAGGTCGGAGAAACCCGAGGCCGCGATGAGCGACACCACCGCCGAACCGAAGGCCGTCACCGGATTCCTCGCCGGACTGCCCGATCCCCGCAGTCTGCTCGCCCAGGCCAAGCGCGGCGACGTCGGCCTCGCCCTCGGCGTCATGACGATTCTCGTCGTCCTGATCGTGCCGCTGCCCTCCTTCGCCCTCGACGTCTTCCTCGCCGTCTCGATCACCCTGTCGGTGCTGATCCTGATGACGTCGCTGTTCATCCAGGCGCCGCTGGAGTTCTCCTCCTTCCCGACGCTGCTGCTCATCGCCACGATGCTGCGGCTGTCGCTGAACCTCGCCTCGACCCGGCTGATCCTCGGCCACGGTCACGAGGGCACGTCCGCCGCCGGCCACGTCATCGAGGCCTTCGGCAACTTCGTGATGGGCGGCAACTTCGTCATCGGCATCATCGTCTTCGCGATCCTGCTGATCGTGAACTTCATCGTCATCACCAAGGGTTCGGGGCGCATCGCGGAAGTCGCCGCCCGCTTCACCCTCGACGCCATGCCCGGCAAGCAGATGGCGATCGACGCCGACCTCTCCGCCGGCCTGATCGACGAGAAAGAGGCGAAGAAGCGCCGCAAGGACCTGGAGGGCGAGAGCGCCTTCTTCGGCGCCATGGACGGCGCCTCCAAGTTCGTGCGCGGCGACGCCATCGCCGGCCTGTTGATCACCTTCATCAACGTCATCGGCGGCATCGTCATCGGCGTGATGCAGCAGGGCATCAGCTTTTCCGAGGCCTCGCACTCCTACACCACGCTGACCGTCGGCGACGGTCTCGTCACCCAGATCCCGGCGCTGATCGTCTCGACCGCCGCCGGCCTGCTGGTCTCCAAGGCCGGCGTCCGCGGTGCCGCCGACGAGGCTCTGCTCGGCCAGCTCTCCGGCTATCCCCGCGCGCTCGGCATGTCGTCCTTCGTGATGGTGACGATGGCGATGCTGCCCGGTATGCCGACCCTCCCCTTCCTGGCGCTGGCCGGTGGCGCCGGCGCCCTCGCCCTGATCGCCGAGCGCAAGCGCGAGAAGGCAGTCGCCGAGAAGACCGCCGCCAAGACCGCCGAAGCCGCCGAGGCCGCCGCTCCGAAGGAAGAGCCGATCTCCGAGACGTTGCGGATGGACGATCTCAAGATCGAGCTCGGCTACGCCCTGCTCACCCTGATCAACGGCCCGGAAGGCTCCGACCGCCTGACCGAGCAGATCAAGGCGCTGCGCCGTCAGATCGCCGGCGACATCGGCTTCGTCATGCCGCCCTGCCGCCTGCTCGACAACGTCCAGCTCCAGCCCAACGAATACGTCGTCCGCATCAAGGAGGTGGAGGCCGGCCGCGGCACCGTCTTCCCCAACCTGTTCATGGTGATGGATCCGGAGGGCCGCCAGATCGACCTGCCCGGCACCCACACGACCGAGCCGACCTTCGGCCTGCCGGCGACCTGGGTCGATCCCTCGCTCAAGGAGGAGGCGGCGATCCGCGGCCTGACCGTCGTCGATCCCGCGACCGTGCTGTCGACCCACCTGACCGAGCTGCTCAAGGCCAACATCTCCGATCTCCTCTCCTACGCCGACGTCGCCAAGCTCCTCGCCGACCTGCCCAAGGAGCAGCACAAGCTGGTCGACGACATCGTCCCCGGCTCGATCACCGTCTCCGGCATCCAGCGGGTACTGCAGGGTCTGCTCGCCGAGCGCATCTCGATCCGCGACCTCTCCGCCATCCTGGAAGGCATCGCCGAGGCGACCTCGTTCACCCGCGTCATCCCGGCGATCGGCGAGCACGTGCGCTCCCGCCTCGCCCGCCAGATCTCGGCGGCCAACCTGTCGCCGATGGGCTATCTGCCGATCCTCGCCCTGTCGCCGGCCTGGGAGGTCGCCTTCGCCGAGGCGCTGGTCGGCGACGGCGACCAGAAGTCGCTCGCCATGGCCCCCTCCAAGCTCGGCGAATTCGTCGGCGCGGTGCGCGACGGCTTCGAGCTGGCGGCGCGCCAAGGCGAGATCCCGGTGCTGCTGACCAGCCCCGGCATCCGCACCCACGTCCGCGCCATCGTCGATCGCTTCCGCCCCCACACCGTGGTGATGAGCCAGGCCGAGGTCCACCCGAGGGTGCGGCTGAAGACGGTCGGCTCGATCTGACGCCACCGCGCGTCGGTGGAAACGATCGCCGTGCGCTGTGGCCGGTTCGCACTGGACGCCCGGTCACGAACGGTCAACCATGTCCGTCCATGATGCGTTCGTCGCCGACCTCTCGTTCGAGATCCCGAATGTCCCTGAGCCCGTTCCGCCTCGCCGCCCTCGCCGCCGCCCTGGTCGCCGCGCCCGGCTTCCTCGGCTCCGCCCACGCCCAGCAGGTCCCGGCCCCGGGCGACGACGTCGTCGTCACCCTCGGCGGCGGCGGACGCGTCGCCCCGGATTGGGACGGCTCGAAGACCTACGTCCTGTCGCCGATGCCGATCGTCGGGGTGAAGTTCCTGCGCTCGCCCTTCACCGGCCAGCCCTCCTCCGACACCGGCTTCGGCCTC
>JAAYVT010000122.1 GCA_012517025.1 Phyllobacteriaceae bacterium
CAAGCTCCAGGAGACGCCCGGCCTCGACTACGTCAAGTCGTACACCCGGGCCGGCTCGGCGATCGTGATGGTGGACATTCGCGGCGACGTCTTCGGCCGCGACATCACCGATGCCTTTTATCAGGTCCGCAAGAAGATCTCGGACATCTCGTCGACCTTCCCGGCGGGGGTGCTCGGGCCCTATTTCAACGACGAGTTCGGCGACACCTACATCGCCCTCTACGCCTTCACCGGCGACGGCTTCTCCTATCCCGAGCTGAAGACCTTCGCCAAGCGCGCCCGCGACGCGGCGCTGCGCATCACCGGCATCGAGAAGGCGCAGATCCTCGGCGATCAGGACGAAAAGATCTTCATCGACGTCGCCTCCAAGACGCTCGCCGAGCGCGGCATCTCGGTCGCCTCGATTTCTGCCGCGCTCGCCGCGCAGAATTCGATGACGCCGGCCGGCCGCGTCGAGACCGGGGTGCGCTCGGTGCGCATCGCCGTCGACGGCAATCTGAAGACCCTCGACGATCTGCGCGAGCTGCGCATCAACGCCGGCTCGGAAGTGATCCGTCTCGGCGACGTCGCCACCATCTCCTCCGGCCTGATCGATCCGCCCGACCGCCGCTTCCGCTTCGAGGGCCGCGACGCGGTGCTCCTCGGCATGGTGATGAACAAGGGCGGCAACGTCACCAAGATCGGCGATCAGTTGACCGCTACGATGGACCACGTCCGCGCCGACCTGCCGATCGGCGCCGAGATCGGCCGCATCTCCGATCAGCCCGAGGTCGTCGCCCATTCGATCGACGAGTTCTTCGAGGCCCTGCTCGAGGCGCTCGGCATCGTGTTGGCGGTGTCGTTCCTGTCGATCGGCTGGCGCGCCGGCCTGGTCGTGGCGATCACCATCCCGACCGTGCTCTGCGCCACCTTCCTGGTGATGGACGTGATGGGCATCGACCTGCAGCGGATCTCGCTCGGCGCCCTCATCATCGCCCTCGGCCTGCTCGTCGACGACGCCATGATCGCGGTGGAGATGATGGAGCGCAAACTCGACGAGGGCCTCGACAAGGTCTCCGCCGCCTCCTTCGCCTACACCTCGACCGCCTTCCCGATGCTGACCGGCACGCTGGTCACCACCGCCGGCTTCATCCCCGTCGGCTTCGCCAAGTCGACCGCCGGCGAATACGTCAATTCGCTGTTTTGGGTGGTCGGCATCGCGCTGGTCACCTCGTGGATCGCCGCGGTCTATTTCACGCCGTGGATCGGCAACATGATCCTCAAGGCCCGGCCTCACGCCGGCGAGCACCACGACGCCTTCGACGGCCGCTTCTATCGCAGCCTGCGCGCGGTGATCGGCTGGGGCGTGCGCCATCGCCTGATCGTCTTGGCGGCGACGCTCGTCGCCTTCGTGGTCGGTGTGAGCGGCTTCAAATTCATCCCGAAGAGCTTCTTCCCGGAATCGACCCGGCTCGAGCTGATGGTCGATCTGTGGTTCCCGGAGGGAACCGGCATCGCCGAGACCGACGCCCAGACCCGGGCGATCGAGAAGAAGATCATGGCCGATCCGGATCAGGCCTACGTCGCCTCCTTCGTCGGCGAGGGCGCGCCGCGCTTCTACCTGCCGCTCGACCAACAACTGCGCAATCCCAACTTCTCCGAACTCTTGGTTGTCGCCAAGGACCTCGCGGCCCGCGAGCGTCTGGTGAAGTCGATCCGCGCCATGATCGGCGCCGACCATCCCTCGATCCGTTACAAGGTCGACCGTCTGTTCAACGGCCCGCCGGCCGGCTGGGCGGTGCAGCTGCGCGTCACCGGCCCCGAGCGCGCCGAGGTGCGTCGCCTCGCCGACCGCGTCACCGAGGCGATGCGCGCCGAACCGCAGGTCTCCACCGTGCACGACGACTGGCTGGAGCCGGTGCCGGCGCTGCGGTTGGTGATCGATCAGGATCGCGCCCGCGCCCTCGGCGTCACCTCGCAGGCGGTGCGCCAGACCCTGCAGGGAGCGCTCTCCGGCCTGCCGATCGGCGAGTTCCGCGACGGCGACGAGACCATCTCGATCGTGGTGCGGGAGGGCGGCGAGCGCCGCGATCTCCTGACCGCGGTGGAGCAGACCTACGTCACCACCGCCTCCGGCCGTTCTGTCCCGATGTCGCAGGTCGCCCGCGTGGTGCCGGTGATGGAGCCGGGCATCGAATGGCGGCGCAATCGCCTGCCCTCGATCACCGTGCGCGGCATCCTGCCCGACGGCGTCCCCTCCAACGACGTGACGCAACGCATCTACGACGGTCTGAAGCCGCTGCGCGACGGCCTCGCCCCCGGCTATTCGATCGAGATGCAGGGCGGTGTCGAGGAATCGGCGAAGAGCCAAGCCTCGATCAACGCCAAGGCGCCGATCATGATCCTCGTCATGATGGTGCTGCTGATGGTGCAGCTGCAGCACTTCGGCAAGACCATGTTGGTGTTCATGACGGCGCCGCTCGGCCTGATCGGCGCCTCGGCGGCGCTGCTCGTCACCCAGTCGGCCTTCGGCTTCGTCGCCATCCTCGGCGTCATCGCGCTCGCCGGCATCATCATGCGCAACTCGGTCATCCTGATCGATCAGATCGGCCAGGACCTCGCCGCCGGTCACACCCCGTGGCACGCGACCATCGAGGCGGCGGTACGACGCTTACGCCCGATCATGCTGACTGCGTCGGCGGCGGTGCTCGCCCTGATCCCGATCGCCCAGTCGGCCTTCTGGGGACCGATGGCCTACGCCATGATGGGCGGCATCCTCGCCGCGACGGTGCTGACCATCGTCGTCCTCCCGGCCGCCTACGCGCTCGCCTTCCGGGTGGCGCCGCCGACCGAGAACGACCGCGACGAGCGGATGGCCGATTCCTCGGTGGAGATGATCTTCGAGGATCCGCAGGGCTTCGGCGACGACGACGGCGCCCGCGCCCACCCGTGAGCGCCCCTCGGACGCGGTTCGGCGAGAGCTCGCGGGCTCAGCCGGACGCGTCCGGCGGACCGTCGGAATGCCGGAGGTCGAGCATTGGCCTCCAGCGCCGGACCAGTTGGAAGGGCCTGTCGTCGCGCAAGGCCATCAACCCGTCGACGGCGTGGCGGGCCATCTCGAAGATCGGCGACTGCACCACCGTGATCGCCGGCAACCAGTGCCGCAGCGTCGGGCTGTCGCCGAAGCCGATCACCGTGACGTGGCGCCCGATCACCCACGGACTGTGGGCGAGCGCCGTCAGACCGCCGACCGTCATGCGGTTGGTCAGGAAGATCAGCGGCGGCGGCGGTTGCGGGCGATGTTCGAGGATCAGCTCGACCGCTCGCCGTCCGCCGCTCTCGCCGGCGGGCGCGCGGATCGCCTCCATCGTCAGCCCGTGCACCGCCGTCTGTTGCACGAAATGTTCGAATCGGGAGAGCGCGAAGTCGAAGTCCTCGTGCGGTCCGACGACCATGCAGCGGTGGTGGCCGAGTTGGACGAGCCGCGCGCACACCAACCGCGCCGCCTCGCCGTTGTCGGTGCCGATCGCCGTCAGGTCCGGCCGATCCGCCATTTCCGCGTCGAGCAGGGCGAAGGGGAGCCCGGCTCGGCGCATCGCTTCGATGCGCGGGTCGCCGCGGCGCGGCCGCATCAGCAACATACCGTCGACCCGACGCTCCCCGATCGCCCGTCGAAACGCCGCCTCCGCCGCCGATTGCCGGTCGGTGCCGCCGATCGCGTCGTCGGTCGGCAAGAGCAGCAGGTCCTGCCCGAGCTCGGCCAACCGCGTCCACGCCCCGACGAAACCGGAGGAGAGATGCGAATCCTCGAGCGCCCCGAAGCCGCTCGGCGCGGCGATGCCGATGGTGTCGGCGCGCCCCTTCTGCAGACGCCGCGCCGTGGCGTTGGGAACGTAGCCGATCCGCTCGGCCTCCTCGCGGACACGCCGCCGCGTCTCTTCCGCCACGTCCGAATAATCGGCGAGAGCCCGTGACACGGTGGTCACGCTCAACCTCAACGACGCGGCGATCTGGCGAAGGGACATGATGTCGCGGAAAACTTTTTCTTCTGCCGTGGACGAATCTCGTCACCGTCCAGTCGAATCATTCTCTACGACTCGAAATTCCCCAAAGGAAGTCGACGGAGAAATAATCCTCGCGGAGATCGCCGCGAGACGGTCGACGCGCCCCGAGAAATATTAGGGCTGCCGATGCTGTGGAAGGCCCTTCCACCGGCCCTCGAATGCCTGTCGCCGCCCGGTCGGACGTTTCCCTCCGCGACTCGCCCCGACGGGGGCGTCGCGTCGCCCGAAGCGATGGTGCGCCGCCCCGTCCACCCCGCGCCACCTCCCCCGTTGACGCTCGCCGCCGGCCGGTGTCTATCGAGGCGGGAGCTCATCGACGCCGTCGCGGCGTCGGTCCGACGATCGCATCGGAGAAACGCCATGACCGTCACCCGCGAAGCCGTTCTCACCGCCCTCGGCGACCTCGCCGGCCCCGACGGAACCACGCCGTTGGCGAAATCCGCCGCCCTGTCCGACGTCGTCATCGACGGCGGCCGCGTCTATTTCTCGATCGCGATCGATCCCGCTCGCGCCGCCGAGCTGGAGGGCCTGAGCCGGGCCGCCGAGGCGCGGGTGAAGGCGCTCGCCGGGGTCGAGGCGGCGACCGTCACGCTGACCGCCGAGCGCGCGCCGCAGCCGGCCGCGCCCGCCGCCCCCCGCAAGACCAACCAGAATCAGGGTGCCCTGCCGGGCGTGCGCCACATCGTCGCCGTCGCCTCCGGCAAGGGCGGCGTCGGCAAGTCGACCACCGCCGCCAACTTCGCCCTCGGCCTCGCCGCCATCGGTCTGAAGGTCGGTCTGCTCGACGCCGACATCTACGGCCCGTCGGTGCCGAAGCTGTTCGGCCTCGTCGGCGTGCAGCCGGAGGCGCGCGATCAGAAGCTGGTGCCGATCGAGGTCGCCGGCATCCGCGTCATGTCGATCGGCTTCCTGGTCGACGAGGACGCGCCGATGATCTGGCGCGGTCCGATGGTGATGAGCGCGGTGACCCAGCTGTTGCGCGACGTCGATTGGGGTGAGCTCGACGTGCTCGTCGTCGACATGCCGCCCGGCACCGGCGACACCCAGCTGACGCTCGCCCAACAGGTGCCGCTGGCCGGCGCGGTGATCGTGTCGACGCCGCAGGACCTCGCCCTGATCGACGCCCGGCGCGGCGTCGCCATGTTCCAGAAGGTCGACGTGCCGATCCTCGGCGTGGTCGAGAACATGTCCTATTTCGTCTGCCCGAACTGCGGCACCCGTCACGACGTCTTCGCCCACGGCGGCGCCCGGGCGGAAGCCGAGAAGCTCGGTGTGCCCTTCCTCGGCGAGGTGCCGCTGACCATGGCGATCCGCGAGGGCTCCGACGGCGGCCGTCCGATCGTCGTCGCCGAGCCGGACGGCGTGCACGCGAAGATCTATCGCGACATCGCCGCCAAGGTGCGCGACGGCCTCGAGGCGCCGGTCGCCCCGAAGCGGGCGCGCCCGCGCATCGTCGTCGAGTGAGACTCCGATCGAGAGGCGAGGGGATCTCGCCTCTCGTCGAGCCCCGGAACGGACGTCTCCGCCGGCGAGAGCTCGGCGGATCGGCCGCTCAGGCCGAGCGCGCCTCGCGCCGATGCGCACTCCCGCAGTCGAGCCGCGCGCGCCCGTGCGGACGGTCGAGGTCGATCGCCGGCCCCTTCGGCACGATGCCGGACGGGTTGAGGTGGCGGATCGACCAGTAACCGCGCTTGATGTGGTCGATCGACACCGTCGCCGCGACCCCCGGCCATTGCCACAGGTCGCGCAGGTAGTCCGACAGCGCGGCGTAGTCCTCGATCCGCCGCAGATTGCACTTGAAGACGCCGTGATAGGCGACGTCGAAGCGCACGAGCGTCACGAACAACCGCCAGTCCGCCTCGAGCGGCCGATCGGCGACGAGGAAGCGACGGGTCGAAAGATGCGCCTCGAGCGCGTCGAGGGTGGCGAAGACGTCATCGAAGGCGGCCTCGTAGGCGGCCTGAGTCTTGGCGAAGCCGGCGCGATAGACGCCGTTGTTGAGCCCGTCGTAGACGCGGGCGTTCCAGGCGTCGATCTCGGCGCGATGCGCGGCCGGATAGAGGTCGACCGGGTGGGCGGCGAAGGCGCCGAAGGCGCTGTCGAGCATGCGCACGATGTCGGCCGACTCGTTGTTGACGATGGTCTTCGTCTCGGTGTCCCACAGCACCGGTACCGACACCTTGCCGCTGTAGCTCGGATCGGCCTTGACGTAGAGCTCGTGCAGATGGGCGATGCCTTCGACCGTGTCGCGCGAGCGGCCGTCGGGGTCGAGGAACGACCATCCGTCGTCGCCGAGCTCGGGGTTGGCGACGACCACCGAGATCGCCTGCTCGAGCCCCTCCAGCGCCCGCCAGATCAGGGTGCGGCTCGCCCACGGGCAGATCTTGGCGACGTAGAGCCGATATCGCCCCGCCGCCGCCGGCACCGTCTGCGGCGCGGTGCCGACGAGATCGGGGGGGAGCAGGGCCGGATCGACCGGCCCGCCGTCGGCGGTGATCCAGCGGCGGAAGCGGGTCGGTTCGCGATGGAAGGCGCCGTCGCGCATCTCCGAGGCGGCGACGTCGTCGGCGACCCAGCGGCCGTTCAGGAGTTGGGGCATTCGGTCCTCTCGTCTGTCGATCGTCACGATGCCGCATCGACGACGCGATCGGAAGGGTCGCCGCCGGCGACGGATCGTTCGACGATGGCGACCCTCGGCGCGGCCGCACCGCGCCCGTCGGGCGGATGACGGCATTCGTCATCGCCGCCGGTCTGGCGCCGTCCGCGCCGGCGTGCTGGGATGCGCCGTCTCGCCGAAGGAGCCACCCGTGACCGTCGTCTGCCGCCCCTATCGTCTCGAGGACGCCGAGCGCGAACTGCTCTTCCGCCTGAAGCACGGTCGACGCCTGTCGATCACCCGCTTCGTCCTCGGCGTGATGTTCGGCGCGCTCGCCGTCGCCGGGATCCTCCACGTCGCCGTCGGCGGTGTGCTGGCCGAGATCGCCCCCGAGTGGGCGGCGGCGCGCACGACCGTCCCGATCCTCGCCTTGATCGCCACGCTCGTCGCCGGAGTGTTCTTCGCTCGCCGTATGGACGCCGCCATGGCGGTGGTGCCGGCGATGCCCGAGCAGACGGTGACGATCGCCCCCGACGGCATCCGGGTCGAGACCCCGGTGAGCGTCACCGATTGGCGCTGGACCGCCTGGACCCGCGTCCACGACGCCCCCGAGGCGCTGCTGCTGGAGGAACCGAGCGGCGCCATGCTGGTGCTCCCCGACCGCGCCTTCGCCGACGCGGCCACCCGCGCGGCGGCGCGGGCGATGGTGGCGACGCACGTCCCGCCGGCCGAGGCGCCCGCGCAGGCGTGACCTCAGTGCCGCCGTCGCTTCCCCTTCGCCCCGATCGTGCCGGCCGCGGTCGACGGCGGCGGGCGTTTCGGCGGCTCGTGGCCCATCGGCACTTCGGTGCGGCCCACCGTCATCTCGTCGAGCGTGTTCTTGCGCACCTTGGTCGGCGGCAGGTTGGCGGCGCGGCCGTATTTCTTCTCGCCGGCATAGCCGCCGGTGGCGTCGTCGACCGTGGTCTGGCGCGCCAGCGGATCGTCGGCGAGCACCAGCTCGGTCGCCTCCAACCGCTTGATCTCGTCGCGCAGGCGGGCGGCCTCCTCGAACTCGAGGTTGGTCGCCGCCGCCTTCATGCGCCGGCGCAGATCGTCGAGATGGGCGGCGAGGTTGTTGCCGACGAGGTGCCCCGCCTCGGCGAAACCCGCCTCCACCGTGACGTGATCCTGCTCGTAGACCGAGGACAGCACGTCGGAGATGTTGCGTTTGATCGATTCCGGCGTGATGCCGTGCTCGACGTTGTAGGCCTGCTGCTTCTCGCGACGCCGATTGGTCTCGGCGATCGCCCGCTCCATCGATCCGGTCATGCCGTCGGCATAGAGGATGACGCGGCCGTCGACGTTGCGCGCGGCGCGGCCGATGGTCTGGATCAGTGACGTCTCGGAGCGCAGGAAGCCCTCCTTGTCGGCGTCGAGGATGGCGACCAGCGAGCATTCCGGAATGTCGAGGCCCTCGCGCAGCAGGTTGATGCCGACCAGCACGTCGAAGGCGCCGAGCCGCAGGTCGCGAATGATCTCGATGCGCTCCAGCGTCTCGACGTCGGAGTGCATGTAGCGCACCCGCACCCCGTTCTCGTGGAAATACTCGGTGAGGTCCTCGGCCATCCGCTTGGTCAGGGTGGTGACCAACACGCGGGCACCGCGCGCCGCCACCGCCTTGACCTCGCCGAGCAGGTCCTCGACCTGCTTGGTCGCCGGCCGGATCTCCACCTCCGGGTCGATCAGCCCGGTCGGCCGGATCACCTGCTCGACGAAGACGCCGCCCGCCTCCTCCATCTCCCATGCCGCCGGGGTCGCCGACACCGCCACCGTCTGCGGCCGCATCGCGTTCCATTCCTCGAAGCGCAGCGGCCGGTTGTCCATGCAGGAGGGCAGACGGAAGCCGTATTCGGCCAGCGTCGCCTTGCGCCGGAAGTCGCCGCGATACATGCCGCCGATCTGCGGAATGGTGACGTGGCTCTCGTCGGCGAACACCAGCGCCTCGTCGGGCAGATATTCGAACAGGGTGGGCGGCGGTTCGCCCGGCTTGCGGCCGG
>JAAYVT010000123.1 GCA_012517025.1 Phyllobacteriaceae bacterium
CACCCTCGACGAACTTGGCGAGCCGCTTCTGGGTCTCGGCGAAGTAGCCCGGCGAGGACTTGGCGTAGGTCGAGATCGACTGCGCCAGCTCGGACGTCGCCTTGGGATCGGCCTTCAGCGCCGACACCACGTCGACCCAGTCGAGCGCGTGCAGGTGATAGAAGTGCATGACGTGGTCGTGCACGTACTGCGACCCGACCATCAGGTTGCGGATCAACTGGGCGTTCTCGGGGATGACGTAGCCGAGCGCGTTCTCGACCGCGCGCACCGAGGCGAGGCCGTGCACCAGGGTGCAGACGCCGCAGATGCGTTGGGCATAGGCCCAGGCGTCGCGCGGGTCGCGGCCCTGCAGGATGATTTCGATGCCGCGCACCGAGGTGCCCGAGGAATAGGCCTTGGTGATGGCGCCGTCGGCGCCGGTCTCGGCTTCGATGCGAAGGTGACCCTCGATGCGGGTGATGGGGTCGACGACGACACGCTCCGTCATGGGTCGTGCTCCGGTTCAGGGGCCCCGGGGCCCGCATCGAGCGGACGCGCATCGGGGGAATTGGCGAGGTCGGGCGGGTCACCCCGCCCGAGACGGGGATCAGACGCCGCGCCGGGCGAGGAAGGCGCCGGTGGTCGCCCGCGACAGGAAGACCAGGAAGGCGTGGAACAGCTTGCCGAACGGCAGCCAGATCAGCAGCACGGCGACCGACAGGATGTGGATCGCCAACAGCGTCTCGTAGCGGGCGCCGACGTGACCGACGGCTGCGAGGCCGGTCAGGACCGGGGCGATCGTCACAACCCAGCTGAAGTAGTCGTCGAAGCTCGAGATGAAGCGCTGCACCGGATTGGTGACGCGCTTGACCAGCGCCGCGGCGAGGCTGAGCGCGGTCACCGCGCCGACGGCGTAGATCACGCCCGACGGCAGCGCCGGCCAAGAGAGCCCGGTCAGGTTCTTGATGAACAGGATGTGCGGCCGGAAACCGAACACCACGATCGCCAACCCGATGTGGAAGACGAAGCCGTTGAAGAACGAGAACCGCTCGGCGAAAGCGAAGGTCGGGTGCGGCAGCATCCGGCGGAAGATCTCACGCATTCCGGCGGCGAACGGCCCCGGCGTGCCGAGACGCGGCACCGTGCGGTCGACCGGCTTGCCGAGGAACAGCAGGGCGAACAGGCGCCACAGGACGCCGAACACCAGGACGGCCATCGCGACGTTGATCGCCGGGCCACGGGCGAAATCCAAGAGGTCCATGATCCTCACCCCTTCTTCAGCGACGACTTGCGATGACGCGCCACCGCGGCGGCGGCCAGACCCGCGACCGCACCGGCGAGCGCGGCGCCCCCGATCAGCTTGGCGGTCGGGCCGATCGAGCCGGACAGCGGCACGTAGAAGCCGCCCTTGTCCCAGAAATCGGGCTCCGAGCAGCCGAGGCAGCCGTGACCGGTCTGGATCGGGAAGGACACGCCGTTGTTCCACTTGGTGGTGGCGCAGGCGTTGTAGGTGACCGGGCCCTTGCAGCCGAGCTCGTAGAGGCACCAGCCGGCGCGCGCGCCCTCGTCGTCGAAGGCGTGGGCGAACTGGCCGCGCTCGTAGAACGGCCGGCGATAGCAGCGGTCGTGGATGTTGTCGCCGAAGAACGCCTTCGGGCGGCCGAGATGATCGAGCTCCGGCACCTTGCCGAAGGCCAGCAGATAGGCGATCGAGCCGGACATCGCTTCCGGGAGCGGCGGACAGCCGGGGAGGTTGATGATCGGCTTGTCCTTGATCACGTCGGCGACGGAGACCGCGCCGGTCGGGTTCGGATTGGCCTTGGGGATGCCGCCGTAGGCCGCGCAGGTGCCGATCGAGATCACCGCGAAGGCGTCCTTCACCGTCTCCTGCAGCATCGCGAGGTTCGATTCGCCCGCCGACGTCGAGTAGATGCCGCCGTCCTTCAGCGGGATCGAGCCGTCGACGGCGACGATGTACTTGCCCTTGTTTTCGGCCATCGCCTGCTTGCGGGCGTTCTCCAACGCCTCGCCGGAGGCCGCCATCAGGGTGTGATGGTAGTCGAGCGAGATGAAGTCGAAGATCAGGTCCTCGAGCGTCGGCCCGTAGGAGCGGGTGATCGACTCGGTGCAGCCGGTGCACTCCTGGAAGGAGAGCCAGATCACCGATTGACGGCGGGCCTTGGCGAGCCCTTCGGCCATGGCGCGGGACATCGCCGGCGACAGGGCCATCGTCGATCCGAGCCAAGAGGCATATTTGACGAAGGCACGGCGGGAGATGCCGTGGTTCGCCAGTCGTTCGCCGAGCGTTTCGTATTCAGCCACGGGATCAGTCCTCCTCGTCGGCACGGGGCACGGGTTCGGCGGCGACGTCGGCGAGACGCTTGGCGGCGTGAGCGACGTCGTCGGGATGGGAAACGAGAATTTCGGGAATGCGGGTGACGGCGATCTCCTCGACCGCCACCGCGTCGTCGGCGCCGAAGTGGCGGATCCACCAGACGCCGGCGTAACCGGTCTCACGGACTTCGGAGCGGCCGGCGACCTCGAGGGTGCAGGCGACCTCTCCGTCCCCGAGCCGCTCGACGAGCGCCTCGAGATCGGCGGGACCGAGCGGCAACGAGCGCAGGTCGATCGTCGTCTCTTCGCCGGTCTCCGCCAGCAGCGACAACGCCCGAGCGACCTCGGCGAGCACCGCCGAGGCCAGGGGCCGGACCGTCTCCGCCTCGGGTGGGCGTTCGAGGGAATTCATGCGCGTCCTCCCCAACGTTCGATCAGGGCCACGACTTCGGCGCGCGCGGCGGGAACCGCGGCGGCGACGACGGCCTGAGGTTCGGCGCCGAGCGTCAGGTCACCCGCTTGGATGGCGACGAGCGCGCGGCGTTCCGGTTTGGTGCCGATCAGATCGGCGGTCAGGATCAGATCGGAGACGGCGATCTCGTGCGGCGTCGAGCGGTTGACCCGGAGCAGCGCGTCCATCGCCTCGCCCTCGAACAACCGCACCTCGCCGACCCGCCCACCGAAGTCGGCGGCGTCGACCAGGATCACGCCCGAGGTCGATTCGATCAGCGGCAGCAGCGCCAGGCCGATGGTGCCGCCGTCGTGGTAGTCGACGGTCGTCGCCGCGTCGCCGCCGCGCGCTGCGGCGTCTTCGGCGAGCTCGCGCACCACCAGCACCCCGACGCCGTCGTCGGTGAGCAGGGTGTTGCCGACCCCGAGGACGACGATGCCGGCCGACCCGGTGGAGACCGGATCGATCGAGGTGGCCGTCGAGGACGTGTTCAGGGAAACGGTCATGGAGTCGTCACCGCGTCGGTTCGCCGATTTCATGCGTACATAATGAAATTCTAATTCGTGCGACGCTTTGATCCGCATCAATCCCGGAGCCGAGCGCTACGGAATTTCACGTGATCTTTCGGGAGTTTGCCGGCGCTTCGGCCGTCCGCGGGGCGTCGTCGACCGTTCACGGACCCGCGTGCGGGTCCGTGTCACATCTAAAATTTCGAAGTGGCGTCGATCAGCCGGCGCAGCCGGCGAAACCGTCCGCCGCCATCTTGGCTTCGTACTTGTCGGAGACGGCGGCGCCGGGGGTGAGCGTCGGCTTCACCGCGTCCCAGCCTTCCGGCTCGAGCTCGACCATCCAGCCCTTGCCGTAGGGATCCTCGTTGGCGAGCGTCGGGGTGGCGGCGAGGGCGTCGTTGACGGCGACGACGTTGCCGCCGACCGCCGACTTGGCCGGGCCGACCCACTTGCCGCTCTCCACCGTCGCGCAGGACTTGCCGGCGGCGATCGGCTTGCCGACCTTCTTCGGGGTGAAGGCGACGAGCTTGCCGGCCAGTGCCACCGCGACCTGGGTCATGCCGATCTGCACCTTGCCGCCGGCGACTTCACGGTACCAAGTGTGGCTGTCGACGTCGTAGAGCAGATCGTCGGGAAGGTTGCATCCACGCACCACGGGCATCGGATCGTTCCTCTCTCGGGGGATGACGCGACCGGCGAGGTGCCCCCTCGCCGGCCGTCGTGAAATCAGTAGGTCAGGCAGCGGAGGTCGTCGTCTTCCATGATCTTCTCGAGCATGTAGGCGGCACCGACCACGCCGGAGCATTCCGGAATGAGGTCGCCTTCGGTCATGTCGAAGAGGTCGAGGTTGGGCGAGCACGACTTGAACACCACGCCGGCGGCGTGGGCGTCCTTGATGAAGTCGTAGACGGTCTTGGGGCTGCCGGGCTTGACCACCAGCTTTTCGGCTTCGCCCTTCTTCAGAAGGATGCCGGAGGTGGCGGTCATGATGACCTCGACCTCGTAGTCCATGGCGGCGGCGACGGTCGCCTGGAACAACGGCGCACCGAGCTCCTGGCCGTTGCGCGGGTCGGTGTTGGACATGACGATCAAGAGTTTGCTGGCCACGTGACGTCTCCCGTCGGGGTTCGCGCGGGGCGGCTCGGCCGGTGCCCGCGTCGGGCTCTACATTATGATATTCTAATGTTACGTCGGGATTCTCGGACGGTCGTCCGTCTTTTTCCTCTGCGACAAAACAATCGACTGGAAAGTGGTCTTCCACTTTCCTCAGGCTGGGACGGCCGCTCCGGCGGCTTCCTCGATCACCTCGGCGAAATCGGCCGCGCCGGCGGAGAGCACGCCCACCTGCGCCGCCGCGAAGAAGGCTTCCACCCGCTCGCGGATCTCGGCGATCGGCGCGCCGCGTAGCGCCGCCTCGAGGTCGAGCACGGTGCGCGGCGGGGTGACGAAGAAGTCGCCGGTGATCAACACCTCGCGGATGCGATCGTCGGCGACGCCTTCCCTGCGCACCCACGCCTCGATGGTGCCGCCGGCGCCGTGACGGGCGGCATGTCCGGCCGCGTCGGGCGGCGAATCGATCTCGGCGACGAAGTCGTCGGTGCCGATCTCCTCGTCGTGCAGGCGGCGGGCGAGGTCTTCCTCGAGCGCCGTCGGCGTGCCCCATTCGGGAACGATGCCGAGGCGTCGCTCCAGCCCGCCGAGCAGCGCCTCGTGCACCGCGCCGATCGACGGCGTCGCCGCGCCGAGCAGCGCCGAAAGCGAGGTGATCCGCGCACCTGCGTCGTCGAGGGCGCGCTTGGCGAGCTTGGCGGCGGGCACGTTGAGCGCCTGCAACATGCGTGCGGGATTCATGTCGACGAGGATCGTCGCCTGATAGAACAGGACGTCGCCGGAGAAGAACCCACCGGTGCCGGAGATCTTGCGACCGTCGACCTCGATGTCGTTGCGCGGTCGCCAGCGCGCCGGGATGCCGAACTGCGACAGCCCCAGCGCCACCGATTCGCACACGCCGGCCGCGACGTCGGCGAGCGTCGGCAGATCGAGG
>JAAYVT010000124.1 GCA_012517025.1 Phyllobacteriaceae bacterium
CCGACGAAGCGGCGCTGGAAGCCGTCCGCGTCGGTGCGCTCGGCAAGAAGGGATCGATCTCCGACCTCCTCAAGACGCTCGGAACGATGAGCCCGGAGGATCGCAAGACCCGCGGCGCGGCGATCAACGCGCTGAAGGATCGGATCGGCGAGGCGCTCTCCGCCAGCCGCGCGGTGCTCAAGGCCGCCGCCCTCGCCGCCCGGCTCGCCGCCGAGACGGTCGACGTGACGCTGCCGCTGTGGTCGAGCCCGGCCAACGAGGGTCGCGTTCATCCGATCAGCCAGGTCACCGACGAGCTCACCGCGATCTTCGCCGACATGGGCTTCGCGGTCGCCGAGGGGCCGGACGTCGAGAGCGACTTCTACAACTTCACGGCGCTGAACTTCCCCGAGGGCCATCCCGCCCGCGAGATGCACGACACGTTCTTCTTCAATCCGAAGCCGGACGGCTCGCGCCGACTGCTGCGCACCCACACCTCGCCGGTGCAGGTGCGCACCATGCTCAGCCAAAAGCCGCCGATCCGGATCATCGCGCCGGGCCGCACCTATCGCTGCGACAGCGACCAGACCCACACGCCGATGTTCCATCAGGTCGAGGGTCTCGTCATCGACAAGACCTCGACCATCGGCACGCTGAAGTGGGTGCTGGAGGAGTTCTGCAAGGCGTTCTTCGAAGTCGAGAACGTCGAGATGCGCTTCCGCCCGTCGTTCTTCCCCTTCACCGAGCCGTCGATGGAGGTGGACATCCGCTGCGACCGCTCCGGGCCGGAGATCAAGTTCGGCGAGGGCGACGACTGGCTGGAGATCCTCGGCTGCGGCATGGTTCATCCGAACGTGCTGCGGAGCTGCGGGCTCGATCCCGACGAGTACCAGGGCTTCGCCTTCGGCATGGGCATCGACCGCATCGCCATGCTGAAATACGGCATGCCGGACCTGCGCGCCTTCTTCGATGCCGACGCGCGTTGGCTGAAGCACTACGGCTTCCGCCCGCTCGACCTGCCGACCCTGTTCGGCGGCCTCAGCGCCTGATCGCAGCCCTTCGCCTCTTCCGTCGCGCGCCCGGCGCCGACGTTCCATTCGGACGGATCCCATGAAGTTCACCCTCTCCTGGCTGAAGGATCACCTCGCCACCGAAGCCTCGCTCGATCAGATCGTCGACGCGCTGACCCGCATCGGGCTCGAGGTCGAGGGCGTCGAGAACACCGGCGCGCTGCTGCGGCCCTTCGTCGTCGCCCACGTGCTGACCTGCGAGCAGCATCCCAACGCCGACCGTCTGCACGTCTGCTCGGTCGACGTCGGGGCGGAGAAGCCGCTGCAGGTGGTATGCGGCGCGCCGAACGCGCGGGCCGGGCTCAAGACGGTGTTCGCCGCCGCCGGCACTTATATTCCGGGCAAGGACTTCACCCTCGGGGTCGGCGAGATCCGCGGCGTGCAGAGCTTCGGCATGATGTGCTCGGCGGCCGAACTGAACCTCTCCGAGGATCACTCCGGCATCATCGAGTTGCCCGCCGACGCCCCCGTCGGCGTCTCCTACGCCGACTATGCCGATCTCGACGACCCGGTGATCGACGTCTCGCTGACGCCGAACCGCGCCGACTGCACCGGCGTGCGCGGCATCGCCCGCGACCTCGCCGCCGCCGACATCGGCCGGCTCAAGCCGTTCGAGCCGCGCAAGGTCGCCGGGTCCTACGCCTCGCCGATCTCGGTCGATCTGCGCTTTCCCGAGGGCGAGCTCGTCGCCTGCCCGGTGTTCCACGGCCGCCACGTGCGCGGGGTGAAGAACGGCCCGGCGCCGGAATGGATGCAGCGCCGGCTCAAGGCGATCGGCCTGCGCCCGATCTCGGCGCTGGTCGACATGACCAACTACGTTTCGGTCGATCTCGGCCGGCCGCTGCACGTCTTCGACGCGGCGAAGCTCGTCGGGAACATCCACGCCCGCTACGCCGTGAAGGGCGAGAGCCTGCTCGCGCTCGACGGCAAGACCTATGCGCTCGACGAGCGGATGTGCGTGATCGCCGACGATTCCGGCCCGCTCGGCCTCGGCGGTATCATGGGCGGCGAGACCACCGGCTGTTCGGACGACACCACCGACGTCTTCATCGAATGCGCCTGGCTCGATCCGGCCCGCACCGCCGAGACCGGCCGGCGCACCGGCATCGTCTCGGATGCCCGCTATCGCTTCGAGCGCGGCGTCGATCCGGCCTCGGTGCCGGTCGGCCTCGACGTGGCGACGCAGTGGGTGCTCGACCTGTGCGGCGGCGAGCCGTCGACCCCGGTCGTCGCCGGCACGGTGCCGGAGAGCGACACGGTCATCGACTTCCCGCTCGCCGAAGTGAAGCGGCTGACCGGCCTCGACCTGCATCGCGCCGAGATCCGCGAGATCCTGGAGAAGCTCGGCTTCTTCGTGGTCGGTCACGACGACGTCTTCCGCGTCGCGGTGCCGTCGTGGCGCGCCGACGTCACCCAGAAGGCCGATCTGGTCGAGGAGGTGATGCGCATCCACGGCCTCGACAACGTCGTCTCGACGCCGATCGAGGCGACCGGCACCGTCGGTCACAAAGTGTTGACGTCGCGCCAGATCCGCCGTTCCAAGGCGCGCCGGGTGCTCGCCACCCGCACCATGCTCGAAGCGGTGACGTGGTCCTTCGTGTCGAAGGCCGAGGCCGAGCACTTCGGCGGCGGCGCGCCCGAGCTGGCGCTCGCCAACCCGATCGCCTCCGACCTTTCCGACATGCGGCCGTCGCTGCTGCCCGGCCTGATGGGCGCGGTCGGCCGCAACCTCAAGCGCGGCGTCGCCGACGTGGCGCTGTTCGAAGTCGGTCAGGTGTTCAAGGGTGACGAGCCCGAGAACCAGAAGCTCGAGGCGGCTGGCCTGCGCCACGGCACCGCGTCGTCGACCGGTTCCGGCCGACATTGGCTCGGCGCCGCCGGCCCGGTCGGCTGGACGGTCGCCAAGGCCGACGCGCTCGCCGTGCTGGAAGCGCTCGGCGTGGCGGTGGAAAAGCTGCAGATCGCCCGCACCGCGCCGGCGTGGTACCACCCCGGCCGCTCCGGCACGCTGCAGATGGGGCCGCAGAACGTGCTCGCCCATTTCGGCGAGATCCATCCGGCCACCCTCGAGGCGATGGACGTCGACGGGCCGCTGGTCGGCTTCCAGGTCTACCTCGACGCGATCCCCGAACCCAAGACGAAGGCGACCAAATCGAAGGGCGCTCTCGTCCTGCCCGGGCTGATGCCGCTCACTCGCGACTTCGCCTTCGTCGTCGACGAGAAGGTCGAGGCCGAGAAGATCCTCAAGGCGGTCAAGAGCGCCGACAAGGCGCTGGTCACCGATGCGACGATCTTCGACGTGTTCCGCGGCGCGGCGCTCGGAGCGGGCAAGAAGTCGGTGGCGGTCGAGGTGCGGCTGCAGCCGCGCGAGGCGACGTTGACCGACAAGGATCTCGAGGCGGTCGGCGCCAAGATCGTCTCGGCGGTCACCAAGGCGACCGGGGCGACGCTGCGCGGCTGAGCGAAGATTTCACGTGAAACACGACCGGACGGCGCCCTCGGGCGCCGTTCGACGTTTCGGGAGGCGGGCGCGACGCATTCCCCGGGGACGAGCGCGATCGCGGCTTGTCCCTCCGCTCCGTCCGGGTACGATGCGCGCCCATGAACACGTTCCTGCCCAACGGCGCCGAGGCGCGGCCGATCGGGGCCGGCGACCACCTCTTCCTGGTCGACGGCTCCTCCTACATCTTTCGCGCCTATCACGCCCTGCCGCCACTCACCCGCAAGTCCGACGGGGTGCCGGTGGGTGCGGTCGCCGGCTTCTGCAACATGCTGTTCCGGCTCCTGAAAGAGGCCAGGAAAAGCGCCGCCGGCACCGAGCCGACCCATCTCGCGGTGATCTTCGACGCCTCGGGGACGACCTTCCGCAACGACGTCTACGATCTCTACAAGGCGCATCGGCCGGAGGCGCCGGAGGATCTGAGGCCGCAGTTCGGCCTGATCCGCGAGGCGACCCGCGCCTTCAACGTCGCCTGTGTCGAGCAGCTCGGCTTCGAGGCCGACGACCTCATCGCCACCTACACGACGCAGGCGCGGGCGGCCGGCGCCGACGTCACCATCGTCGCCTCCGACAAGGATCTGATGCAGCTGATCGAGCCGGGCGTCGTCATGCTCGACACGATGAAGGACAAGCGCATCGGCGAGGCGGAAGTGTTCGAGAAGTTCGGCGTCACGCCCGACAAGGTGGTCGACGTGCAGGCGCTGGCCGGCGATCCGGTCGACAACGTCCCCGGCGTCCCCGGCATCGGCATCAAGACCGCCGCCAGCCTGATCAACGACTACGGCGACGTCGAGACGCTGCTGTCGCGCGCCTCCGAGATCAAGCAACCGAAGCGGCGGCAGTCGCTGATCGACCACGCCGAGGCGGCGCGGCTGTCGCTGAGGCTGGTCACCCTCGCCCGCGACGTGCCGGTCGAGACGCCGATCGCGGATCTGGCGGTCGCCGCGATCGACGGGCCGCGCCTCGTCGCCTTCCTCAAGGCGATGGAATTCGGCGCGCTCACCCGCCGGGTGGCGGAGGCGACCGGGGCGGTCGCCGAAGCGATCGATCCTGCGAGCGTACCGGTCACCTTCTGGCCGCCAGCGTCGGCGGGCGAGGCCCTTCCCCCTCCCCCCTCGCGGGGGAGGGCCGGGGAGGGGGTCGGCGCGTCGGATGCGGCCGACACCTCCGATGCGACCGAAGGTGCGTCGACGTCGTCGACTGCGGTGGCGACCCCCTCCGACCCGGCTACGCCGGGCCACCTCCCCCGCGAGGGGGGAGGAAGTGCCGTCCTCACCGCTTCCCGCATCGGTTCCCCCACCGACTTGGCGGCGGCACGGGCGAACACGGCGGTGGCGCCGATCGACACCACGACCTATGAGACCGTCTCCACCCTCGCCCGGCTGGAGGACTGGATCGCGGCGGCACGCGCGCAGGGCTTCGTCGCCTTCGACACCGAGACCACCTCGCTCGACGCGATGCGGGCCGAGATCGTCGGCTTCTCGCTGGCGCTCGCGCCGGGGCGGGCTTGTTACGTGCCGCTCGCCCATCGCACCGGCTCCGGCGGCCTGTTCGACGACGGGTTGACCGCCGGCCAGATCCCGATCCGCGACGCGATGGACGCGCTCGGGCGGCTGCTCGGCGATCCGGCGGTGTTGAAGATCGGGCAGAACCTCAAATACGACGCCCTGATCGTCGGCCACTGGGGCCTGACGATCGAGAGCTTCGACGACACCATGCTGATCTCCTACGCCCTCGACGCCGGGCTCGGCGGACACGGCATGGACGAACTGTCGAAGAAGTGGTTGGGGCATCAACCGATCGCCTACAAGGAGGTCGCCGGCTCGGGCAAATCCGCCGTCACCTTCGATCACGTCGCGATCGACCGGGCGACGGCTTACGCGGCCGAAGTCGCCGACGTGACGCTGCGGCTGTGGCGGACGTTGAAGCCGCGGCTGGCGGCGGAGGGGCTCACCACCGTCTACGAGACGCTGGAGCGGCCGCTGGTGCCGGTGATCGTCGCAATGGAGAGGGCCGGCATCGCCATCGACCGGCAGATGCTCGCCCGCCTCTCCGGCGACTTCGCCCAAGGCATGGCGGCGCTGGAAGCCGAGATCGAAGCCCTCGCCGGCGAACCGTTCAACGTCGCCTCGCCGAAGCAGCTCGGCGAGATCCTGTTCGGCAAGATGGGGCTGCCCGCGCCGAAGAAGACCGCGACCGGCGCCTGGGCGACCGGCGCCGACGTGCTCGAGGATCTCGCCGCGCAAGGCCACGAGCTGCCTCGGAAGGTGCTCGACTGGCGCCAGATCTCCAAGCTCAAGTCGACCTACACCGACGCCCTGCCGGGCTTCGAGAACCCGGCGACCAAACGGGTGCACACCTCCTTCGCACTCGCCGCCACCGCCACCGGGCGGCTGTCGTCGTCGGAGCCGAACGTGCAGAACATTCCGGTCCGCACGGAAGAAGGCCGCAAGATCCGCCGCGCCTTCGTGGCGACGCCGGGCCATCTCCTGATCTCGGCCGACTACAGCCAGATCGAGCTGCGCATCCTCGCCCATGTCGCCGAGGTGCCGACGCTGCGCCAAGCCTTCGCCGACGGCATCGACATTCATGCGATGACGGCGTCCGAGATGTTCGGGGTGCCGGTCGCCGGCATGGATCCGGCGGTGCGGCGGCGGGCCAAGGCGATCAACTTCGGCATCGTCTACGGCATTTCCGCCTTCGGGCTGGCCAACCAGCTCGGCATCGCGCGGTCGGAGGCGGCCGCCTACATCGACAAGTATTTCGAGCGCTTCCCCGGCATCCGCGCCTACATGGAGACGGCGAAGACGCAGGCGCGCGCGCACGGCTACGTCGAGACGATCTTCGGCCGGCGCGCCCACTATCCCGGCATCGCCGACAAGAACGCGGCGGTCCGCGCCTTCAACGAGCGCGCCGCGATCAACGCGCCGATTCAAGGATCGGCGGCGGACGTCATCCGCCGCGCCATGATCCGGATGCAGCCGGCGCTCGACGCGGCGAAGCTTTCGGCGCGGATGCTGCTGCAGGTGCACGACGAACTGATCTTCGAGGTGCCGGAGGCGGAAGCGGAGGCGACGTTGCCGGTCGTCCGCGCCGTCATGGAGGGCGCGGCGGAACCGGCGGTGCGGCTGCGCGTGCCGCTGGTGGTGGAGGCGCGGGCGGCGAAGAACTGGGACGAGGCGCACTGAGCATCGGCGCCGGCACGGCGGTTGCGCGCGCCGGCTCTGGCTTTGCCTAGCATCCTTCGCTAAGACGGGCGGCTGAGAAGTCCGGTCCGCCGGCGGCGGGCCTCGGGAGCGCGAAGACATGCTCAAGAACCGGGTCATTCCCTGTCTCGACGTCAAGGACGGACGCGTCGTCAAGGGCGTCAACTTCGTCGACCTGATCGACGCCGGCGATCCGGTCGCCGCCGCGGCGGCCTACGACGCCGCCGGAGCGGACGAGTTGTGCTTCCTCGACATCACCGCGAGCCACGAGGATCGCGGCATCATCCTCGACGTGGTGCGCCGCACCGCGGAGGTCTGCTTCATGCCGGTCACCGTCGGCGGCGGCATCCGCACGCTCGAGGACATCCGCAACCTGATGGAGGCGGGCGCCGACAAGGTGTCGATCAACACCGCCGCGGTGAAGGATCGCGCCTTCGTCGCTGGAGCGGTGCGGCAGGTCGGCGGCCAGTCGGTGGTGGTGGCGGTCGACGCCAAACGCGTCTCCGAGCCCGGCGAACCGCCGCGGTTCGAGGTGTTCACCCACGGCGGACGCAATCGCACCGGGCTCGACGCCATCGACTACGCCCGCGAGGTGGTGGCGCTCGGCGCCGGTGAGATCCTGCTGACCTCGATGGACCGCGACGGCACCAAGATCGGCTTCGATCTGGAACTCACCCGCATGGTGTCGGACGCCGTCTCGGTGCCGGTGATCGCCTCCGGCGGCGTCGGCACGCTCGATCACCTCGTCGAAGGTGTGACCAAGGGCGGAGCGAGCGCGGTCTTGGCCGCCTCGATCTTCCACTTCGGCACCTTCACCATCCGCGAGGCGAAACGGCACATGGCGGCGGCCGGCATCCCGATGCGGCTCGATCGCTGATCACTCCGAAGCGTTTCGGATTTGCGTCAACTCAAATTTCTCGAGAACCGATTCAGTCCAATGTCCGACTTCACTCTCCGCACCCTCGAGACCATCATCGCGACGCGCGCCGCCTCCGACGACGAGAAATCCTACACGCGCAAGCTGCTGGGCAAAGGCGTCGCCGTCTGTGCCAAGAAGCTCGGCGAGGAGGCGGTGGAGACGGCGCTCGCCGCCGTGGTCGGCACCGAGGAGGAGGTCGCGGCCGAAACCGCCGATCTCCTCTACCATCTGTTGGTGGTGCTGAAGGCGCGGGGAGTGAGCGTCGACGACGTCATGACCGTCCTCGAGGGACGGACCGGACGGACCGGCCTCGAGGAAAAGGCCTCGCGGCCGAAGGACTGAGCAGATGCCGAATGCGGCGGGCGAACCACCGCGGCGGCGGGGGACGAAGGCGCGGGCCGATCCGGCCCGACGCAGGGAGACTGCCGAAGTGGATCAACGGTCGTCCGCGCGCCCGCTCGGAAGCGGGGAGCAGGACCCTCTCTCGTCGCTGGGCGAGGTCTCACCTTATCGTCGGTTCGATCGCGAGGCCTGGGCGCGTTTCCGCGCCGACACCCCGCTGACCCTCGACGAGGCCGATCTCGTCCGCCTGCGCGGCCTCAACGATCCGATCAACCTCGAAGAGGTGGTGAAGATCTACTTGCCGCTGTCGCGCCTGTTGTCGCTCTACGTCGAGGCGACGCAGGGGCTGTTCCACGTCACCAAGCGGTTTCTCGGCGGCGAGGCGCCGAAGGTGCCGTTCGTGATCGGGTTGGCCGGTTCGGTGGCGGTCGGCAAGTCGACCACCGCGCGCATCCTCAAGGCGTTGTTGTCGCGCTGGTCGTCGAGCCCGAAGGTCGACCTCGTCACCACCGACGGCTTCCTTTATCCCAACGAGGTGCTGCAGCGCGAAGGGCTGATGCGGCGCAAGGGCTTCCCGGAAAGCTACGATCTGCCGGCGCTGCTCGAGTTCCTCGCCGCCATCAAGGCCGGGCGCGACAGGGTGCAGGCGCCGGTCTATTCGCATCTGGTCTACGACGTGGTGCCCGGCGAGACCGTCACCATCGATCGGCCGGACATCCTGATCCTCGAGGGACTGAACGTCCTGCAGACCTCCAAGTTGCCGAAGAACGGCCAGGGCCTGCCCTTCGTCTCCGACTTCTTCGACTTCTCGATCTACCTCGACGCCGAGGACGAGCTCCTCAAGTCCTGGTACGTCGGCCGGTTCATGAGCCTGCGCGAGACGGCGTTCCGCAATCCGGAGAGCTACTTCCATCGCTACGCGCAGATCTCGCGCGACGAGGCGTTGCGGACGGCGCTCGATCTGTGGACCAACATCAACTTGGTCAATCTGCACGATTCGATCCGGCCGACCCGGCCGCGCGCCGATCTGGTGCTGACCAAGGGCGCCGACCACCGCATCGTCTCGGTCGATCTGCGCAAGCTCTGAGGCGCAGCCGGCGGCTTCATCTGCCGGAGGCCGCCGCGATCCGATCCGCCGCCCGGCGCAGCGCCGGCAGGATCTCGG
>JAAYVT010000125.1 GCA_012517025.1 Phyllobacteriaceae bacterium
CGATCGTGCGACGGCGGTCAAAGAAAAAAGGCCGCCACGTGAAGCGGCGGCCTGTCGTTCGCGAACGGAGACCTCAGAAGGTGGTGCCGCCGGAGAAGCGGAACACCTGCGTCTGATCGTACTTCGACTTCGAGACCGGGATGCCGAAGTCGGCGCGCAGCGGGCCGAACGGCGAGCGCCACATCAGACCGACGCCGACCGAGGCACGGACCTTGTTGTCGTCGACGAAGTTGAAGGTCGTCCCGTCGCTGACCGGCAACGACTTGTTGTCGACGCTCCACAGCTGGCCGGCATCGGCGAAGGCGGACACGTAGAGGCCGAACTCGTCCGGCGTGCCCGGCATCGGCATCGACACCTCGGCGGTCGCCGCCCAGTAGTTCCGGCCGCCGAGCGATTCGCCGGAGATCGTGTCGCGCGGGCCGTAGCCCTGCGACGCGAAGCCGCGAATGGTCTCGCCGCCGAGGAAGAAGTTGTCGACCAGCTCCAGCTTCTGACCGACGCCGGTGATGTTGCCGCCGCGCACCCGCGCCATGCCGACCAGACCCCAGTCGGCCCACAACTCGTGATAGTAGCGACCGTCGATCTGCGACCGGACGAACTTGGCGTCGCCGCCGGCGCCCGCGAACTCCTCGGTCCACTTGGCGTAGATGCCGTCACGCGGGAACTGCAGATTGTCCAGCGAGTTGTAGACGAGGCTGACGCCCGGGATCGACGACACCCGCGTCCGCGACAGCTTGTTCAGAGCCGCGCAGTTCGAAGCACCGCAGACGTAGTACTTGTACGCGAGCGAGGCCTCGCCGTTGGTCGTGTCGCCGTCGGCCTGGGTCGAGGCCAGCGTCAGGACCTGCTGGTTGATCGTGTAGTTGACGCCGAAGGTCAGGTTCTCGGTGATCGGCAACCCGAAGCGGATCGTACCGCCGGTGTCCTTCTCCTCGTAGTTCCGGTACGACGTCTGAAGCTGCTGCTTCTGATAGATGTCGAAGCCGGCGGAGATGCGATAGCCGAGGAAATAGGGCTCGGTGAACGAGAACTGATAGCCGCGGGTGTACTGACCGTACTGCAGCGACGCCTTCACGAACTGTCCACGACCGAGGAAGTTCTTCTCCGAGAAGGAGACGTCGCCGATCACGCCGTCGGCGGTCGAGTAACCGGCACCGAAGCCGATCTCGCCGGTGGGCTGCTCTTCGACGTCCACGTTCACCACGACCTTGTCGGGCGAGGATCCCTGCTCGGTGTTCACCTTGACGTTCTTGAAGAAGCCGAGCCGGTTGAGACGACGCTCCGCCTTGGACACCAGCGCCTTGTTGTAGGCGTCGCCCTCGGCCATGTCGAACTCGCGACGGATCACGAAGTCGCGGGTGCGGTCGTTGCCGCGCACGTTGATGCGCTCGACGTAGACCCGCTGACCTTCCTCGACGTAGTAGATGATCGAGATGGTGTGGTTGGCGTAGTCGCGGGTGGCGCGCGGCCGGACCTGCGCGAACGGATAACCGGCGCGGGTCGCCGCCAGGGTCAGCTCCTCCATGGTCTTCTCGACCTCTTCGGAGGAGTAGACCGAGCCGGACTTGGTGCCGACCGACGACGACAGCTGACGCGAATCCAGGCCCGCCAGCGACGTCTGCACGTCGATCGCGCCGTAGGTGTACTGCTCGCCCTCGTCGACGGTGAAGCCGACGAAGAAGACGTTGCGCTCGCGATCGAGGTCGGCGGTCGCCGAGACCACGCGGAAGTCGGCGTAGCCGTTCTTCATGTAGAACTTGCTCAGCGCTTCCTGGTCCGACTGCAGGCGCTCCGGATCATAGGTGTCGGTGGAGCGCAGCCAGCCGAGCAGGCCGGTCTCGCGCGTCTTCACCACGTCGCGCAGGCGGCCGTTCGAATAGGCCTTGTTGCCGGAGAACGAGATGCGGGTGACCGCCGTCTTGTCGCCTTCGTCGATCTCGTAGACGAGGTTGACGCGGTTGTCCGGCAGGTCGATCACCTTCGGCGTCACCTGGGCGCGATAGCGGCCGTTGCGACGATACGCCTCGAGCAGACGCTGCACGTCGGACTGCACGTCGGACTTCGACATGAACCCGCGGGACTTGGTCTGGATCACCGACTTCAACTGCTCGTCGGTCAGGCGCTTGTTGCCCTCGAACGCGATCTTGTTGATCTGCGGGCTCTCGACCACGGTGACGACGGTGTTGCCGCCCTCGCGGGAGACCTTCACGTCCGAAAACAGATCGGTCGCATAGAGGGCCTTCAGTGCCGCATCGGTATCGCCACCCTTGGAATTCTGGATGACGTAGGAGCGAATGGTCTCGGTCTCGATGCGCTTGTTGCCACGCACGATCACATCGGCCTTGGCCACGCTCAGCCCGAAGACGTCACCGCCCCCGACCACCGGCACCACCGTCAGGAGCACCGCGGCGAGCGCCGTCTTCTTCATCGTGGTCGCGAAGGAACTCATCGTGTCTCGGCCCCGTCGTGTCTTGCCCCCGTCCGCGCTGCGAACCATGTCCTCGAGGACCGGTTCGGCCGTCTCGGCCGGGGCTTGAATCTCTTCGTCCGTCCCGAGCGTTGTACAGGCTTTTGAGTAAGGTGCAACCCGGACGGGGAGGTCCGCCGGCGGGTTTGCGGGGAACCGTTGCCCGATCGCCACGTCGGTGGCATTTCGCATCTCGACCATCACGCGTCACCTCGATGGGGAACAAGAACGCGCTCCCCGAAACATTCGCGAAACCTAACCGCCGCGCCGCAGCGCCGCCAAGTGGGCGATGTCGTTCCACGACGACACCAACATCAACATCAGAATCAGACCGAGGCCGATCCGAAAGCCGATGTCCTGCGCCCGTTCCGACAGCGGCCGTCCCCTGACCGCCTCGGCGGCGTAGAAGACGAGATGCCCGCCGTCGAGCATGGGCACCGGAAACAGATTGAGCAGTCCGATCGACACCGACAGCAACGCCGCCAGATTGATCAGCGCGCCGAGACCGAGGCCGGCGACCTCGCCAGAGATCTGCGCCACCCGCAGCGGTCCGCCGAGCTGATCGATCGATTCTCGACCCGAGAACACCCCGCCGATGTAGGACAGCGTCCGGCCGACCACGAATCCGGTTTCGCGCAGCCCCTCGACCACGGCCATCGGCGGCGAGAACCGCTTCAGCCGCCGATCGGCGGGATCGTCGGAGGCGCGGATGCCGACCAGACCGCGACGCTGGTTGCCGAACCGGCTCTTCTCCTCGAACAGCCGCGGCGTCAACGTCACCTCGAAGGGGGCGCCGCCGCGATCGATCTCGAATCGCGTCGCCTCGCCGGCGCGCTCGGAGACGATCCGCATCACGTCCATGAAGGTCTCGACCGGCTGGCCGTCGATCGCCAGAATCAGATCGCCCGGACGGATGCCCGCCTCCGCCGCCGCCTCGCCGGGCGACACGTCGCCGACCTTGGGCGCCAGATCGAGGCGGCCCGACACCATCAGCACCGCCGAGAAGATGACGATCGCCAGCAGGAAGTTGGCGATCGGTCCCGCCGCGACGATGGCGGCGCGGGCGGCGACGGATTTCGCTTGAAACGCCTGCCGGCGGTCGGTCTCCGACATCGCCGCCAGCCCGTCGCGATCGGGAACGCCGGCCGCGTTGTCGTCGCCGACGAACTTGACGTAACCGCCGAGCGGGATCGCCGAGATCCGCCAACGAGTGCCGTGACGGTCGTTCCAACCGAACAATTCCGGACCGAAGCCGATGGAAAACGTCACCACGCCGACGCCGCAGGCGCGGCCGACCAGGAAGTGACCGAGCTCGTGGAAGAACACCACGATGGTCAAAACGAACAAGAACGGCGGCACGTATCCGACGGCCGTGACCGCATCATTCAGAATTTCCATCACCACCTCGGCCGGCGGGCCCGACGCCCGCGTTTCGTCCACTCTGCCACGTCATTGGTTTACGAACCATCCAACGGATTTTCGGCTGATTTTCGACGAATGTCGCGGTATCGCCGCGCTCACCAGACGATCAGCCCGCCGTTCGCCGCGCCGAGACCGCCGTTGACCGCGGCGATCACCGCCGCCGCGGTCGCGGCGGCGACGAGACCGTCGACGCGGTCGAGCAGGCCGCCGTGACCGGGGATGATCCGGCCGGAGTCCTTGACCCCGAAATGCCGCTTCAGGCTCGATTCGAAGAGATCGCCGGCCTGCGAGGCGATCGACAGGATCGCCCCGACCACCAGCACCGGTCCGAGACGCGGCGCCCCGGCGAACCACGCCACCACGGTGCCGGCGAGCGCGGCGGCGGCGAGCCCGCCGAGCGCCCCCGACCACGTCTTCTTCGGCGAGACCGCCGGCCACAGCTTCGGCCCGCCGAGGGCGCGGCCGGTGAAGAAGGCGGCGATGTCGGTCGCCCACACCACGGCGAAGAGGAAGAGGACGAGCCACAGCCCCTGCGGCGCACCGCGCACCGCCGCGAGCGCCAGGCTCGGCAGCGTCGCGTAGACCGGGCCGACGACCGCCCAGGCCAGCGCCTCGTCGGGTCCGGCGCGCTTCGCCTCGCGCCACGCCAGCGCCACCGCGCCGGCCAGCGCGACGACCGCCGCGACCGTCTCGACCGCCGTACCGAGCGGCACCAGCCCGGCGCCGAGGGCGACCGCGACGCCGACCAAGGCGAGCCCGGCCAGCCGGATCGGCCCCCACGACCGCCCGAGCACGATAGTCGCCCATTCGCTCGCCATGACGACGCCGGCGGCGACCGCCAGAGCCATGAACGATCGGCCGCCGACCACCGTCAGGGCGAGGACGATCGGGGCGAGGACGACCGCCGAGGCGATGCGCAGCTTCAGTTCGCGAGCCTTATCGCTCGTGGCCGCCACGCTCTCCGTCATTTCGCCCCCTGCCGCGCGCCGACGCCGCCGAAACGGCGCTCGCGACCCTTGTATTCGTCGATCGCGGCGTCGAGGGCGGCTTCGTCGAAGTCCGGCCACAGCACCGGCGAGAACACGAATTCGGAATAGGCCGCCTGCCACATCAGGAAGTTCGACAGGCGCATCTCGCCGGAGGTGCGGATCACCAGATCGGGATCCGGGATGCCGGCGGTGAAGAGTTCCGCGGAGATCGCGTCGCGATCGATCGCGGCCGGCGCGATCTCGCCGCGCGCCGCCTTGTCGGCGAGGATCCGGACCGCCCGCACGATCTCGTCGCGGGAGCCGTAGTTGAAGGCGATGATCAGATGCAGGCCGGTGTTCGTCCGCGTCAGCGTCTCGGCTTCGGCGAGCAGCGCCGCGATGTCGGGGGCGAGGTCGTCGCGCTCGCCGATCACCGTGATGTGGACGTTCTCGGCGTGCAGTTCGGCGAGGTCGCGGCGGATGAAGTACTTGAGCAGCCCCATCAGGAAGCCGACCTCCTCGGCCGGCCGCCGCCAATTCTCCGACGAGAAGGAATAGAGGGTGAGATGGGCGATGCCGCGCCGCGAGGCATGGCGGATGATGCGCCGCACCGTCTCCATGCCGCGCCGATGCCCCTCGGTGCGCGGCAGGCCGCGGGCCTGCGCCCAGCGGCCGTTCC
>JAAYVT010000010.1 GCA_012517025.1 Phyllobacteriaceae bacterium
GTGGGCGGCTGGTTCGCCACCATCCAGATCACCGGCAATCTTCATCCCGTCGTGCCCGGCGTCTTCTATCGCTCTGCCCAGCTCTCGCCGGAGTTTCTCGCCGAGACCATCGCGCGCGATCACATCGCGACCGTCGTCAACCTGCGCGGCGCCCACCCGGCCGACGGCTGGTATCGCGACGAAGTCGGCGCGACGACGAAGGCCGGCGCGACACATCTCGACTTCGCGCTCTCGGCGGGCACCGAGCCTGGATCCGATCGCATCCGCGCGTTGGTCGAACTGCTCCGGACCGCGAAGAAGCCGGTCCTCGTCCATTGCCTGCAGGGGGCCGATCGTTCCGGTCTCGCGGCTGCCCTCTTCTTGCGCCACGTCGCCGGCCGCGACTACGCCGACGCCTCGCGGCAGCTCTCGATCCGTTACGGCCATTTCCCCTGGCTCGGCAGCGCCACCGTCGCCATGGACCGCGCCTTCGATCACGCCGAGGCGGCCGGCCGGTCGTGACCCGGTCGTGAGCTGCTCCGACCACCTCGGCTCATGGGGCCGGGGGTGCTTCGCGGGCCAGCAGAATCGTCTCTCCGGCCGTTCCCGTCACCCGGATCTCGTCCGGCAGGGACACGGCCGGAGGCCGTGGCGTCGACATGGCGATCGGCCAGATCGGGAGGCCGAACAAATGAATGCGTCGTTCGCGCAAGATCGTCCCTTCGAGTACCGGAACCGAGGCGGTCTCGGTGCCGACACGCAAGCCCGTCGGCCAGAAGCGCGCGACGAGCCGTTCGTCGGCTCCGTCGCTCCTCACCAATTCGAGGGTCGCCGCACGGCCGTCACTCAGATCGGGTGTCACGGGAATGGTGGAAAGCGGCGTCGAAAGCCGAAATGCGTCGGCGACGGTTCGAAGTGACCATGGTTGCGGTCTGTGCCAACCGTCGCGCTCCAATGTTGCCGTCAGCGCTGTCGGGGTCCCCGCCCATTGCACCGTAAAGGGTTCTTCGGAATCGCCCCCGAGGTCGGTTCGCCGGGCGGGGAGCGTGCGCCATTCGTCCGTGAGCCACCGTTCGACCGACACCGTTCGGACGGTCGGCTCGCGCGCGTAGCGCGCCTCGGCCGTCGTCCAGGTCATGGCGGCGTTCATGCCGCCGGCGACGATCGCCACCGCCGCGAGGACGATGCCGAAGCGGGCCGGATCGACGGCGGAGAACGTGCCGCGAGAGAACTGGATGGCGACGACCAGGACGGCGCCGAAGCCGAACGACAGGCCGGTCAGGACATCGGACGGCCAATGGGCGCCGAGATAGACGCGCGCCAATGCGATCGACGCGATCAGGGCGCCGGCGACCGCGAGCGGCACCTGGGCTCGGCTGCCGGTTCGATCGCGCGACGCCAGCCAGCCGACGAAGCCGTAGACGAGTGCGCTCCAGGTCGCGTGCCCGCTCGGAAAGCTGAAGGCCTCTGCGCCGGAATACATGGGGAAGGGGCGGGGGATCCCGACCGTCGCCTTCAGTGTCGGCACGAAGATCGCGGTCACTGCGACGATGCCGGCGAAGGTCACGGCGAGGCGTCGCTCACCCCGCCACAGAAGCCAGACCAGAACGGCAGCGATCACCGACACGATCACCGCGACGTCGCCGAAGGCGCTGATCGTCTGGAAGACGGCGTCCGCCCAGTCGTTGCGCAGCGACAGTGCGAGATTGCCGATCGCATGATCGGCGCGTGCGATCTCGCCGCGTGCGACGACCGCGTCGACGAGCGCCACGAAACCGGTGACGACAGCGCCGAGCGACAGCACGAGAAGCGCGGAGACCCGTGCATCGGGACGGTCCGGGTCGAGCATCGCGGCTGCTGCCCGCGAAAGGGGATCGCCGCGATGGCGCGCCGTCTCGAAGAGGACCTCGCGCAGACGTTCGAGGGTCATGACGAGCCGCGACCAGACGAATCGTACGAACCTGGCCGCGACGTAGACGGTGAGAAGAAGTGCGGCAAGGACGATGAGCGCGCGTCCGCTCGCGGCGCCGAGAACGCCGAGAGCCACCCCGAGGAAGGCGCTCGGCAACACGTGCGACGCCGCCCAGATCACCGCCGAACTCACGTTGGCGGCATAGAACCGATCCACAGGCATGCCGGCCATGCCGGCCGACACCGGCACGACGGCGCGGACGCCAGGGAGAAAACGCGCCAGGAGCACGCTCTTGCCGCCGTGTCGTTCGAAGAACGCGTCGCCGCGCGCGAGCAACTCGGGATGGCGGGTGAACGGCCAGCGCTCGGCGATGTGGGACCGGTAACGGTGGCCGAACCAGAAGGAGACGCCGTCGCTGGCGACGGCGCCGAGGGCGGCGGCGGTGACGATCGGCCACACCGGATGACCGCCGGCGCCGGCGGCTGCGGCCAGAGCGAGGATCAGCGCCGTGCCAGGCACCAGCGCCCCAACCACGACGATCGCCTCGCTGAACGCCGCCGCAAAGACGATTGCCGCCACCAGCCACGGATTGGACCCGGCGAGGCCGACGATCGTGTGGACGAGCGATGCGAGCCACGCCGTCATGACCGGATACTCTGTCGGACGAGAGCGATGGACGTATTGAGCGGATGGATCGTCGGATCGGGGTGCGAAGAGCAGAGGCGGGGCATCGGTTTCCGGGGAGCGAGACGGACGTTGGTGGTCCCAGCATAGGGCATCGGATGGCGATACGAAGGAGGCACGGTGTGACGAGCGCGTCGACGGCGAGGGGGCTGACCGCCCCCTCGCGGCGAGATCACGACGTCGCCCGGAGTTCTCGCACCGCCCAGTCCTTGGTCCACAGGCCCTGAACCATGACCGAGGCGAAGATCGCGGCCATCGTCGCGGCGAGGGCGAGGCCGAGCGTCGGCCACGGCCAGACCAGAGCGTCCGGAGGCGGATCGAAGACGCCGCTCAGCAGCCGCACCAGCATCCAGGCGTCGAGGACGCCGATAGTCGCCCCGAACGGCAAGCCGATGCCGGTGATCGCCAGCGCCTCGCCCCAAAGGAAGGCGCGCGCCTCGCCCGTGCGTGCGCCGAGCGACAAGAGGATCGCTTCGGTGCGGGCGCGATCGGCGTGGCCGAGCCACAGCGTCAGACCGGCCGCCATGGCCGCGAACGAGACGGCGAAGGCGATCTCGATCGTGCCGACGCCGCGCATGTCCATCGCGGTGAGGCTCGAGCCGATCAGATGGGCGGTCGAATCGATGTCGCCGACCCGGAGCGCCGTCGTCGCGCCGAGGCCCGACGAAAGTGCCGTCTTCACACGCGCGGCCACGGCGGCCGGATCGCCGGTCACGCGCGCCAGCACGACCTCGGCCTGCGGCTCTGCGGTTTCGGCGGCGACGTAGGCGGCGTTCGCGACGAGGAAACTGTCTCGCGGCGCCGTCGGGAACTCCTTCACCACGCCGACGACGTGGAAGGGGACGGTCTTCAGGGCGCCGTCGGTCGTGCGCAGGCGCAGATCGAGCGCGTCGCCGATGGCGAGTTGGAAGTCGTTCACGGTTTCCTGCGACACGAGGATCCCGTCCCGCCGGGCCGCGAGACGCGCCATCGCTTCCTTTGCCGAGAGGTTCGAGAAGTAGCCGTCGACGAGATCGGTCGCCGACGAGATCGTCCGCGGGTCGATCCCGAACAGGTCCTGCAGATCCTTGCCGACATAGGCGAAGCGATGCTGCATCGGCTCGGCGCGGACGATGCCGGGGACGGCACGGATGCGCGCGAGTTCGAGCCCAGCCGGGGCTCGGGCCGAGCCGGTCACGGTGACGTCGGCCCCGTTGGTCAGCCGTGCGTCGACCAACTGTTGGGCATCGTAGGTCGCATTGAAGACGCTCGTCGCCACGGCGAAGGAGACGGCGATCGCGACCAGTGCGGCGCCTGCCGCGAGAGGACCGTGGCGCCGCGAAAGGGAGGCGGCGACCGGGGTCGCGACGCGACCGGCGAACGGTGCGACGAGGGTGGCGAGGGGGCGACGGCCGTGCCGCAGCGCCGTGCGCGCCAGTCTCAGCGTCAGGAGTGCCGCGCCGATCCAGAAGCAGAGCGGGGCGAGGAAGGCCGTGTAGTCGACCGCGGTCGAAGCGACGCCCTCGGGGGCGAGCACGAGCTGGTAACCGCCCGCCGAGGAGCGCCACCAGATCGCGCCCGCGATGGCGAGCAGGATCAGATCGACGTATCCGCGCGCCCACATCGGTGAGGTGTCGGTGCCGAACCAGGTGCGACGCGCCGCGATGCTCGCCGTGCGCATGTCGGCGAGCGCCGGGGCGACCGCCGCGAACGAGGCGAGGACGAAGACGCCGATCCCGGTGCCGGCGAGCCATGCGACGACCCCGTGGGCGGCGAGACCGACATGGAGCAGCCCGCGCGCGAGGAGGACGGTGCCGAGGACGCCGAGTGCCGCGCCCGCGGCGGCGAGCGCGACCGCCTCGACGGCGGCGACGGTGCCGATCTGCGACAGACGTGCCCCTCTCAGGGCGAGGAGCGCGTTCTCGCGCCGCCGCCGTTGCGAGCCGGCACGCACCAGCGTCGTCACCAGGGCGAGCGCCAGCGCCGCGCCCGGCAGACCGAGGAAGAGCATGAGGACCCGCGCGAAGATCGCATCCTGTCGGACGGCATCCAGACGGGCCGAAAGATCGTCGCCGATCATCGCGGCGCCCGCCGCTCGAACCTCGACGTTCTTGGCCAGACCGGTGGTCAGGCGGTAGGCGACGTCCGGGGCGGTCGGCAGCTTCGTCCGATCGAGGCGGGCATGGATCTGCAGGCGGGCACCGCCGCCGGGCGTGGCGACCGCCCGTTCGAAATGCGCGGTCCACTGGTCCATCGGCAGCAGCACGACGTTGTCGGGCGGAGCGGTGGGCGCGAGCCCGCGCTGCGGCCCGATCACCTGGAACATCGCGTCGGCATTGGGCAGATCGACGACCCCGGCGACGGTGACGTCGAAGGGCGGTGCGCCGCTCGGCGTCACCGTGACAACGCTGCCGACGGTCGCATGCAGGTTGGCGGCGGTCTGCTGGGCGAGCAGCACGCCCGTCGTCGCGCCGAGGAGCGGTCGGATCTGACCGGGAAACCGGGTGGCGTAGTCCGCGGGCAGGCCGAGGATCTGTCCCGTGCCGGTGACTTGCGTCGATCCTTCGCCGGACGACGACAGGGCCGAGGCGTCCGCATAACCGACGAGGGTCTGCGCGGCGACGGGCGCGGCGGACGACACCAGCGTCGACAGCGCGCCGGCATCGGCGCCGGGGCCGAGCGCGACCTGCCAGTCGACCGGCGTGACGGCGAGTGCGCGCGACGTCATGGTCGCGCCGCTCGAAATCGCGTGGACGCCGACGAGGCCGACCAGGCTCGCCGCCGTCGCCACGCCGATCGCGGCGACGGTGAAGCGGCGCCATTCCGCCGAGAGCTTGCCTCTGAGCCAGAGCGCGATCATGTCGTCGTCTCCTTTTCCGTCGGGACCGAGAGCCGGCCGTGCTCCATCGTCCAGGTTTCGTCCAGCAGCGCGGCGACGCGGGGGTCGTGCGTGGCGACGACGATCGTCGTCTCCGCGTCCACGGCCGCGAGCAGCGTGTCCATCACCGCGCGGCCCGTCGCTCGATCGAGCTGGCCGGTCGGTTCGTCGGCGAGTAGGAGCTTCGGGCGTGTCCCCAGCGCGCGCGCGACGGCGACGCGCTGGGCCTGACCGCCGGAAAGTTCGTCCGGCGTCTCGTCGGCGAGATCGGCGATCCCGAGGCGCTCGAGCGCTTCGATCGGGTCCATGAAGCGGGCCGCGTCGCTCCCGTGCAACGCGGCCGGCAGCGCGACGTTCTCGACGACGGTGAGCGTCGGCGCGAGCGAGGGCGCCTGGAACACCACGGCGATCTGCTGCGGGCGCAGCGGTCGTGTCGCGTCGAAGCCGGGCCAGGAGATCGTACCCGAGGCGTCGGGATCGGCGAGGCCGGCGAGCAGGTTGAGAAGCGTCGACTTGCCGCTGCCCGATCGCCCGACGAGGGCGATGCGCCGGCCGGCACGCAGCTCGAGATCGACGGGCGCGACCGCGACGACGGTCTCGTCACCGACGGCGAAACGGCGGGAGGCGCCATGTGCCTCCACGAGAACCGGGCCGAGGTGCCTGGCGACGGGTCGGCGATGGGTGGGGGCACCATCCTCGACCTCCATGGGTTCGCCCCTCTCGATGCGCCCGTCGCGAATGCGGAGGACCCGCGTCGCATGGGCGGCGAGGGCGGGGCTGTGGGTGGCGATGAGCGCCGCGCCGCCGGCCCGCCGTCGGACCTCGAGCCGATCGAGGATCCGCGCCTCGGTCTCGGCGTCGACCTCCGCCGTGGGTTCGTCGGCGACGAGCAGGGGCGGATCGGCGGCGAGCGCCACCGCCAGAGCGGCTCGTGCCGCTTCGCCGCCGGACAATGTCGTCGGTGCCGCGCATCTCCGATCGGCGAGCCCGACCTCTTCGAGCAGGGCATCGATGCGCGACCGCGTCGGCGTCTCACCGGCGAGACCCAGTTGCAGCGCGATGTTCTCGGCGACGCTCAGATGCTCGAAGAGATTGCGCGACTGCGCGAGGAAGCCGATCGAGCGGGCGCGCAATGCGGCTCGCGCCTCCTGAGGGCGACGCGACATGCGTTCGCCCATCACCTCGACCGTGCCGCCGTCGGGATCGTCGAGGCCGGCGAGGCAGGCGAGCAGGGTCGACTTGCCGCTGCCGGACGGTCCGACGAGTGCGACGGTCTCGCCCGCGTCGATCGAAAGGCTCGCGCCGCGCAGAGCGCGCACCTCTGTGTCGCCGGGGTGAAAGAAGCGATAGAGGTCGTCGGCCTCGAGGATGGCCATGGTCGTTCTCCTTCTCTCGGGGGACGCGGCTATTTCCAGGCGAAGGAGCGGCTCATCAGCCGCCACTGGTCGACGTTGTCGGCGCCCTGCGGGGCCGAGAAGGTCAGCTCCGCGAGCCTGTCGCCATGCGCGACGAGGATGCGTTCGCTCTCGAGCCGGATCTGCTTGTGGGTGACCGGGTTCGGGTCGGAATTCTCGGTGTAGACGATCCGCACCGCGGCGCCGGCGGGCAGTTTCGTCGTCTCCACGCCGACGATCTTCACGGCGCGGCGGGTCTTCTCGAGCCGTGAGAGCTGGTCGGCGCGGACGGCCGCCGGCATGAGCGAACCGCCGAAGGGCCGGA
>JAAYVT010000126.1 GCA_012517025.1 Phyllobacteriaceae bacterium
ACGGCGACGAAGTCGTCGAGGGTGAAGCGTTCCGATCGCACCGTGGCGCTGACGCCGGCGACGGCGCGCCCCTCGGCGTCGAAGATCGGGGCGGCGACGGTACGCAGACCGTAGGCGTTCTCGCCGTCGGACAACGCCCAGCCGCGTTCGCGGATCCCGGCGAGACGTGTGAGCAGCAGATCGATGTCGGTGACGGTGCGCTCCGACAACTTGACCAGATCGGTCCGTTCCAGGATCGCCCGTTGCGTCTCGACCGGCTCGAAGGCGAGAATCACCTGCCCGAGCGCGGCCGCGTAGATGCCGGTGCGGCTCCCGGATCGGCGGTCGACCCGGCGCGGCCCGAGGTCGGACTGGATGCGCTCGACATAGACCACGTCGGTACCGTCGAGGCGTCCGAGCGAGGCGGCGTCGCAGATCTCGGCGACGAGCTCGGTGAGCAACGGCCGCGACAGCGTCTTGAGATCGGCATGGGCGAGCGCGGTGTAACCGAGTTCGAGACACTTGAGCGTCAGGCGAAACCGCTTGTTGCCGGGAACCGAGGCGACGTAGCCGAGATCGCGCAGGGTGTGGACGAGACGAAACGCCGTGCCGCGATCGAGGTCGGCGCGCGCGGCGATTTCCGAAATCGTCAGCTCGTCGAGCGCCGGCTGGAACACCTTGAGCACGGCGAAGGCCTTGGCCACCGACTGCACCACGTTCTTCGGGTTCTCGGCCATCGCGATCGCTCCCCCACTCCGAATGATCGGAATACGAACATTTGTTGTGACTTTCACCAGGAAACATCAGGCGGTCGCGGCCGTCAAGAGCTCGTCGCGACAGATCTTCGGGACTCCCGCCGTTTTCTTCCCATCACCCCCTCCGTTCGCGTCGGTCGAGAACGAGTTCGTCGCCTCTCCATCTCGCGATTGCGAATACGAGAGCGGTTCCCGTATTCGGAAGATCGAATACCGGATTGGAGAACGCGCGTAGACCGAAAACACTTCGCATCTGCGAAATGAACGATGTTTGATCGGCATCCGAACGCACGACTACGCAAAACTCCGCGACGAAAACAGCTTGACGATGGGCCGAGGAATGCTGTTCTTTGGTTTCACCACAGACAACAAATGTTCGCATTCCGAGCAAGTGGAGGAAGGTCCGAAAGACGGGAGCGTTCCGAAGCCGAGGCGACGTGCACGCACATGCGCATCCGGTCTCACTCGGTTCCGTCCTCTCGAGACGCACGTCCGACCGCGGTCGGGCGAGTACGTCGCCTCTCGCCACTGCCCGGACCCGCCGACGAGCTCCGACGTCTCGCGGCGCGTCGACCACGGAACCGAGTGAGGCTTGAACATGGTCAAGAAGATCGAGGGTGTTCTGACGGCGATCGTCACGCCTTTCGACGCGGACGACGCCTTCGATCGCGAGGCGATGCGCCGCCAGGTCGAACGTCAGATCCGCCACGGCAACGGCGTCTTCTGCGCCGGCACCAACGGTGAATTCTTCGTCCTCGATCGCGCCGAGAAGATCGCGGTCGCCGAAACCTGCGTCGAGGCCGCCGGCGGCCGGGTTCCGGTCATCGCCCACGTCGGCGAGATCTCGACCGCCGCGACCATCGAGCTCGGGCGCACGGTCGCCGGCATCGGCGTCGACGCCGTGTCGGTGATCACGCCCTGGTTCGTGCCGATGTCGCAGGACGACCTCGTCGCCCACTATCGCGCCATCGCCGACGCCGTGCCGGTGCCGGTGTTCGTCTACAACATCCCGGCGCGAACCGGGAACACGATCGCCCCCGAGACGGCCGCC
>JAAYVT010000127.1 GCA_012517025.1 Phyllobacteriaceae bacterium
CGCCGCCTATCCCAAGGTCGAGATCCACGAGGCGACCGGGATCGACGCGGCGGTGAACATGCTGACCGGGCTGCGCCGCGGTTACGATCTGGCGCTGCTCGACCTGTCGATGCCCGGCACCACCGGCTTCGACGGCCTGCTCCTCATGCGCACCCAGTTCTCGCGCCTGCCGATCCTGGTGGTCTCCGGCCTCGACGATCCGCGTCTGGTGCGCGAGGCGCTCTCCTACGGCATCTCCGGCTTCGTCTCCAAGGCGTCGCGCAAGGGCGAGCTCGCCCAGGCGATCGCCACCGCGCTCGCCGGCTCGGTGCACCTCCCCGACTGGTACGAACGCTCGACGCCGCGCGCCCTCGACCGCGACACCGCCGCCTTCATGGACCGGCTGACCACGCTGACGCCGCAGCAGATGCGGGTGTTGCAGATGCTGCGCCAGGGCAAGCTCAACAAGCAGATCGCCCACGAGCTCGAGGTCGGCGAGACCACCGTCAAGGCGCACGTCTCGGAAGTCTTGCGTAAGCTCGGCGTGTTCTCCCGCACCCAGGCGGTGATCGAGGCCTCGCGCATCGACTTCGATCAATTCATGGACGATCCCGGCGCTTCCTTCGCCCGCCACTGAGCCTCAACTCGGCTCGACCGCCGGGAAGGCGCCGTGGATCGTGATCTCGCCGCCCTTGGCGACGGCGAGCGCGCCGGCGGCGGGCTCCTCGGCGAGCAGGCGACGCCCGATCTCGCCGAAGCCGGTGACCATCAGCGCCGTCGACAGCCCGTCGGCGACCAATCCCGAGCGCGCGCTCACCACCACCTCGGCGAGACTGCGCGGCGAGTGGCCCGACCACGGTTCGACGATGTGGTGCTCGCTGAAATCGGGCGTCCAATAGGTGCGATCGTCGGCGGAGGTGGCGACGAAGCGGGCGTCGGCGACCGAAATCCGACCGACGACGAGATCGCGCCGATGCGGCCTCGCCACCGCGACCCGCCAGTCCCGACCGCTCGGATGGCTCCCCCGCACGCCGAATTCGCCGGTGTCGACGAAAGCGTCGGTGATCCCGCGCGCGCCGAGCACGGCGGCGACGCGATCGGCGGCATGGCCTTGCGCCAACGCGTTGAGGGTCATCGCCATGCCCGGACGCGCGAAGCCGATCTCCTCGGTCGAGAGCCGCACCGCGCGATGGTCGACGCGGGCGCGCGCGGCGACGAGCGCCGCCGTCTCGGGCCGGCCGCCGGCGTCGCGCCAAGCTTCCCAGATCGGCTGCACCGTCGGATCGAAGGCGCCGCCGCTCGCCGTCGCGAGCCTCACGCCGTGATCGACCAGCGCGACCAGATCGGCCGACGGCGCGACGACCCGCCCGTCGCGATTGAGCCGCGAGATCTCCGACCCCGGATCGAACAGATCCGCCGCCTTCTGCACCGCCCGGATCGCCGCGAAGGCGGCGTCGAACGCCGCCTCGATCTCGGCGCGAGGGCGGCCGTCGTCGACCACCGCGATCGACACGGTGGTGCCGAAGGCGATACCGGAGCGACGCACGATCGGTCGCTCCGGTGTCTCCGACGACCCGAACGCCGGCACGCCGGCGCCGAGGAGGCCGAGACCGGCGAGGAGGAGCGCCCGCCGATGTGGTCGGAGGGAGCGCGAGGAGGCGAAGCGCGGATCGGCGGAGGTCATGCGGCTTTCTCCGTTCGCGTCGTCTGCCGGCCGGCGAGCACAAGCGGCACACAGGTGGTAGCGTCCTGATGGATGACGACGCAGTCCATGCATTGGAAACACTCGGCGTAGTCGACGCCACCGTCGCGGCCGATCGCGCCGTAACGGCAGCGCCGCTCGCACAGCCGGCACGGCGAACCGCATTCGACCCGCCGGGCGATCCAGTCGAAGCGCCTGAGCCGTCCGAGGATCGCCACGAAGGCGCCGAGCGGGCACAGCCAGCGGCAGAACGCCTTGTAGACGAAGAGGTTCGCCGCGAGCAGCACGACCACCCACGCCACCGCCGGCCATGCCCGCTGGAACACCAGTGTGATCGCCGTCTTGAACGGTTCGACCTCCGCCGCCTGTTCCGCATGCCCCGGCGCGATCACCGCCACCGCGAGGAACCCGAGGAGCACGACGTATTTGAGCCCGCGCAGGCGTCGGTCGACCGCCTCCGGCACCCGCAGCCGCGGCAGTCGCAACGGCCGGGCGATCCGCTCGACCAGTTCCTGTAGGGCGCCGAACGGACAGAGCCAACCGCAGAAGGTGCCGCGTCCCCAGATCACCGCGGTGACGATCACCACCCCCCACAGCACCAAGCTCGGCGGATCCCACAACAGGAAGCCGAGATCGTGGGTGACCAGCGCCGCCTTCACCAAGCCGGCAAGCGTGACGATCGACAACTGCGCTTGGAAGATCCAGCCGATCACCACCAAGGTGAAGGCGAGGTAGGCGAGGCGGAAGCCCGCCACCAGACGCGGCCGTCGCATCGTCGCCGGCTGACCGGCGAGGACGACGGCGAGCAGCCCCAGCGCGCCGGCGAGCACCGCGAGATCGCCGCGCCGATCGACCCAGACGCTCCGCCAGCCGGTCGCCTCCTCGCGGACTTCCGTGCGTTCGAAGAACCGCGCCGGCCAAGTCACGTCGAGTTTGAGGTCGGCGGCGATCCGCTCGGGGTAGATCTGCCCCTTCTCGCGGATCACCCGATAGCTCAGCGTGAACGGTCGCGCCGGATCGAACCCCGCCCCCTCGAACACCTCCAGCACCACGAACGGGTCTTTCGGCGCGTCGACGAGCACCGGCTCGGCCTCGAACACGACGTCCTTGAGATCGAGCGCCAGCCCGTCTTGGGTCAACGAGAAGGCGTCCGGCGTCGCGCCGTGCACCCATCCCTCGTCGAACGGCCGCGCCCGCCCGCCCATCGACACGAACAGCAGATGCGACCCCGGCCGCCGCTCCAGCAGGTGGCGCCAGCGCGCCTCCCCGAGCAGGTTGACCCCGACGGTCGGAACGTTCAGCAACGCCACCCGCAGATCGGCGTGCACCGCGTCCGGGGTGGCGCGCGCCGCCGGATCGAGCCCGGCGCCCGGCGTGCCCGCGAAGGCGGCCTCGACGTCGCGCTCGGTGAAGCGGCGATGCGCCACCAGCCCGTCGCGCTCCAGTTCGGCGAAGGTCGCCGGTTCCACGAGGTCGTCGCGCACCCGCGCCGCCGGCCCGCGCGCGGCGGCGACCAAGCCGAGCTTGGCGCGCACCACCACCAGGGCGGCGGCGAGCACGCTCTCGTTAACGATGCGCACCGAGGCGGTCGCCTTGGCCACCCCCTCGATCTCGGCGTTGGCGCCGGACCGCGGCCGCGTGCCCGCCCGCGGCGGCCCGACCTTGACGTTCTGGGCGAGCGACTTGCCGACGTATTGCTCGACGAAGCGGTCGAGCGGCTCCGGCCCGAGCCCGTCGACGAACACCGGTTCGTGCTGCGACACCACCGAGACCCGACGGAACCGACCGTCGGCGTCGAGCTGGATCAACAGGTTCGGCGGCGTACCGGAAAACCCCGGGATCGGCGCCAGATCGGCGCTTTCGAACAGATAGCCGGCGAGCTTGTCCGTCCCGCCCTCGGAGCGGAACACCGGCCACACCGGCAACTCCGCATCGCGCTCGCCGAGCACGAACGGCGGCGACAGCCGCTGCGCCAGCTCCTCGCGCGCGAGCTCCCCGGCGACGGCGACCGGCGCCAGCCGACCGACGATCGCCGCGATCATCATCACCATCAGACACGCGATCGTCGAGGCGCGCGCGCGCCGTCGCCCGCACCGCGCGGCTCCGACCTGAGGCATGTTCCGTCCCGACGTCTCGTTGTCTTTGTCAATCGATTGAAAGTTCCGCGCGCGTCGCGGGCAATCGTACTTTGGGCCGGAATCTCGACATTACGGGCGAAAGGCCGATGGAGACGGCGTCGAGGGGGATGCCCTCACTCTCGCTTCGGCAACCGGGCGAGCACGTCGGCGACGATCTCGTCCGGGGTGCCGCCGATGTCGACGACGACCGCGTTCCGCGGCTCCTCGAGCGCCTCGAACTGGCTCGCGAGCAGCGCCGGGTTCATGTAGTGACCTCGGCGAGCGGCGAGGCGCGGGCCGATCACCTCGGCCGAGCCCTTCAGGTGGACGAACACCACGTCGTCCTTCGGCGACAGGACCTCGCGATGAGCCTGCTTCAACGCCGAGCAGGCGAAGACGTGGTCGACGCCTTCCGCCTGCCGTCTCTCGACGGCGGCACGCAGAGCGGCGAGCCACGGCCGACGATCCGCGTCGGTGAGCGGGATGCCCGCCCGCATCTTTTCGACGTTCTCCCGCGAGTGGAACCGGTCGGCGTCGGAGAAACCGCAGCCGAGACGTTCGGCGAGCTTCTCGCCGACGGTGGTCTTGCCCGAGCCGCTCACGCCCATCAGCACGATGATCACGACACCCTCACACCACCGTCGCCGGGACGCGCGTCGGCGCGAAGGCCGCGACCGCGACCGGCTCGACGACGCGCCCCCGACGAGCTCAGGCGAGCTCGGCGCGGAAGGTGCCGCTCGGGCCGAGCGGCGCGCGGGTGCCCTTCGGCCGCGCCGGGTTCGGGCGGTCGCAGGGAAGGAACCGTCCCCGCCCCGCCTCGGCGTGCAGCGCGCCGTCGTCGACCACCACCTCGCCGCGCGAGATCACCGTCACCGGCCAGCCGGTCACCACCTGTCCCTCGTAGGGTGTGTAGTCGACGTCGTGGTGGAGGATCGAATTGGTGATCGTCACCTCGCGATCGGCGTCCCAGATCACCAGATCGGCGTCCGAGCCGACCGCGATCGTGCCCTTGCGCGGGTAGAGCCCGTACATCTTGGCCGGATTGGTCGACGTCACCTCGACGAAGCGGGAGAGCGACATCCGCCCCGTCCTGACCCCGCCGGAGAACAGCAGCGGCAGCCGCGTCTCGATCCCCGGCACGCCGTTCGGCACGTACCGGAACGAAGCGGCCTCTCCCTTCAGCTTCTTGCCTTCCGCGTCGTCGTAACGATAGGGCGCGTGGTCTGAGGAGAACACCTGGAAGACGCCGTTCGTCAGCGCCTCCCAGATCCGCTCCTTGTTGGCCTTGTCGCGCGGCGGCGGGCTGCAGATGCACTTCGCCCCCTCGAAACCGGGCGCGGCGAGATCGTTCGCATCGAGGAAGAGATACTGCGGGCACGTCTCGGCGTAGATCCGGAGGCCTCGCCCCTGCGCCCAACGGATCTGCTCGGCCGCCTCGGCGCCGGAGACGTGGACGATCAGGATCGGCAGATCGGAGAGCTCCGAGAGCGCGATGGCGCGATGGGTCGCCTCGCGCTCCACCACCTGCGGCCGCGAGGTGCCGTGGAAAGCCGGCGCGGTCTTGCCCTCGCGCTCCAGCCGTTCGGTCAGCCAAGCGATGCAATCGGAATTCTCGGCGTGCACCATCACCATCGCGCCGGTGGCGCGGGCCGCCTCGAACACGTCGAGGATCTGGCGATCGTCGAGCTTCATGCCCTCGTAGGTCATGTAGATCTTGAGCGAGGTGTAGCCCTTCTCGACCAGTGCCGGCAGTTCCTGTCCGAGCACCGCCGGGGTCGGATCGGCGACGATCAGATGGAAGGCGTAGTCGACGAAAGCCTTGCCGTCGGCGCTGGCGTGATAGGCGGCGACCGCGTCGCGCAGCGACTGGCCCTGCGCCTGGGCGGCGAAGGGGATGACGGTGGTGTTGCCGCCGAAGACGGCGGAGCGTGTCGCGGTGAGGAAATCGTCGGCCATGCGCGAGCCGTCGCCGCCGGGCTGATCCATGTGGCAATGGCCGTCGACGCCGCCGGGCAGCACCAGCCGGCCGGTCGCATCGACGTCGCGCGTCCCCGCCGGCAGTTCGGCGGCGAGCGCGACGATGCGGCCGTCGCGAATGCCGACGTCGCAGCGCGCGACGTCGCCGGCGGTGGCGACGGTGCCGCCGCGGATGGTCAGATCGAACTCGGCCATGGGTCTCTCCGAAACGAAGCTCAGGCGGGATCGCGAACCGGAACCACCGGACTCACGGGCGCGGAGAGCAGAGGATACATCTCCGGCCGCCGATGCTTGGCGAAATCGAAGATGTTGGCGCGGATCTCGGTGCAGCGATCGAGATCGCAGTCGTGGGTGACGAGCTCGTCGCCCAGCGTCGAGGCCTGCGCCACGATCTCGCCGGTCGGCGCCACGATGCAGCTCTGCCCGATCAGATCGCAGTTCTCCTCGCGTCCCGCCTTGGCGACGCCGACGACCCACATGCCGTTCTGATAGGCGCCGGCCTGGAGGCTCAGGTGGTTGTGGAAGCACTGCAGATGATCGTGCTCGGGGGCGAGCGGATAATGGACCGGTGTGTTGTAGCCGATCAACACCATCTCGGTGCCGCGCAGAGCGTGTTCGCGATAGGTCTCCGGCCAGCGACGATCGTTGCAGATCGCCATACCGATCTTGCCGCCGAGCGCCTCGACCGGCGCGAAGGGCTCCTCGCCGGGCTCGAAATAGCGCTTTTCGAGGTGCTGGAAGGCGCGCCACGGCTCGTTCTCGGAATGACCGGGCAGGTGGATCTTGCGATAGCGGTGGACGATCTCGCCGGTCGCATCCGTCAGAATCGAGGTGTTGAAGCGGCGCAGCCGGCCGTTCTCGACGATCTTCTCGGCGTAACCGAACGAGATCGCGATGCCGAGTTCGCGGGCCCGGGCGAACAGCGGCGCCGTCGCGTCGTTCGGCATCGCCGTCTCGAAGAACGTGTCGACGTCCGCTTGATCCGGCATGAACCAGCGCGGAAAGAAGGTGGTCAGCGCCAGTTCGGGATAGACGACGAGCGTGCAACCGCGGACCGCCGCCTTGTCGAGCAAGGCGATCATCCGGGCGACGACGCTCGCACGATCTTCGGCGCGGGCGATCGGGCCGAGCTGGGCGGCACCGACGACGATGGTTCTGGACATTCAGACGGCTCCTCGGGAGGCGGCCGCGTCGACGTTGGCGTGGCCGGCGCGTTCGAGAACGAGTTCGGCGAGAACGGAAAGCCCGTTGCCGAGATCGGCGTGGGCGGTGAATTCGCGGACGTTGTGGCTGAGCCCGCCGACGCTCGGCACGAAGATCATCGCGGCGGGCGCGACGCGGGCGAGCATCTGCGCGTCGTGGCCGGCGCCGGAGAACATCCGCCGGGTCGAGCGCCCCTGGCGCTTCGCCACCGCCTCGACCCGGTCGACGAGAGCGGGGGCGAAGGCGACCGGCTCGAACCGGGCGAGAGTGCGGCGCGCGACCTCGACCTTCTCCTCGGCCGCGACGCGGTCGACGATCTCGGCGAAACGGGCTTCGACGACGCGCAGGATCCCTTCGTCGGGATGGCGCAGATCGACGGTCATCACCGCGCGGGCGGCGACGACGTTGACGAGGTTCGGCGTCAGCTTGACCGAGCCGACGGTGGCGACGACGTCGCCGCCGATCTCGCGCGCCAGCCCGGCGACCTCCGCCGCGATGCGGGCGGCGGCGAGACCGGCGTCGCGCCTGAGGCGCATCGGCGTGGTGCCGGCGTGCGAGGAGCGGCCGGTGAGCGTCAGCTCGGTCCACGAGATGCCCTGCACCCCCTCGACCACCCCGATCTCGATCGCTTCCGCCTCCAGCACCGGGCCCTGCTCGATGTGGTATTCGAAATAGGCGGCGGCCTCGATCCCGCCGATCGAGGCTTCGCCGGCGTAACCGATCGCCGCCAACTCGTCGGCGAGCACCGCGCCGTCGACCGCCTTGGTCGCCAGCGCCTCTTCGAGCGGCAGGCCGCCGACGTGGACGAGGCTGCCGAGCATGTCCGGCTGGAAGCGGGCGCCCTCCTCGTTGGTGAAGGCGGCGACGGTGACCGGGTGTTCGGTGACGATGCCGGCATCGTTCAGCGCCGCGATCACCTCGAGCCCGGCGAGCACGCCGAGATTGCCGTCGTAGAGCCCGCCGGTCGCCACCGTGTCGATGTGCGAGCCGATCATCACCGACGGACCGGGGCGGCTCCCCGCCCGGGTGCCGAAGAGATTGCCGATTCCGTCGACCACGACGTCGAGGCCGAGCTCCTTCATCCAGCCGACCACCAGATCGCGTCCCTCGCCGTCGGCCTTCGTCAAGGCGAGACGGCAGACGCCGCCGCCCTCCAGCGCGCCGACGCGGCCGAGGGCTTCGAGACGGGCGACGAGACGGTCGGTCGAGACCGGAAGCGACGAGGGGTTCACGGGTGGGCCTCCGCACGCACCGCGTCGCCGGAGCGGCCGACGAGGTTGCGATAGAGTTCGGGATCGCTGTCGCCCTCCGAGCCGAAGACGAGCACGCGCGACGATGCGTCGAGCCCGATCGCGGCGCGGCGGTCGGGATGGGCGGAAAGGTCGATCAGTCCGGCGAGCCCGGCGACGCCGGATTCGCCGCCGACGATCGTCGCCCCGGTCGAGCCGTCGGCGAGCCGGCGCATCGCGTCGACGGCGGTCGCGTCGGAAATCGCGGTGAAGGCGGCGACGCCTTCGTCGAGGATCGGCCAAGCGATCAGCGAGGGTTCGCCGCAGGCGAGCCCGGCCATCAGCGTGTCGAGATCGCCGCCGACGGCGGTGACGACGCCCGCCCGTGCGCTCTCGTAGAGACAGGCGGCGGTGAGCGGTTCGACCACCACCACGGTCGGGGCATCCGCTCCGTAGGTCTCCCAAAGCTCGGCGGTGACGGCGGCGGCGAGCCCGCCGACCCCACCTTGCACGAAGACGTGGGTCGGCGGCCGGTCGAGGGCGGCGACCGCCTCCTCGACCATCACCGCATAGCCCTGCATGACGTCGCGCGGCACGTCGACATAGCCGGGGTAGGAAGTGTCGAAGACGACGAACCAACCCTTCTCCGCCGCCATCCGCGCCGCTTCGCGCACCGAATCGTCGTAATTCCCGGTGGTGCGGATCACCTCCGCCCCGAACCGACGGATCGCCTCGGCGCGTCCCTCCGACACCGTCGCATGCACGAAGATGACGCAACGCGCCCCGAACAGGCTCGCCCCCCAGGCGACCGAACGGCCGTGGTTGCCGTCGGTGGCGCAAGTGACGGTGATGTCCGCGACCGCGTCGGCGAGCCGGCCGGCGGCGAGTGCGGCGAGATCGGTCGGCCGCACGCTGCGGCGCTCGAGTTCGCCGGCGAGCAGACGGAACACCGCGTGCGCGCCACCCAGCGCCTTGAACGAGCCGAGCCCGAAGCGACCGCCCTCGTCCTTGTAGGAAATCGCCGCGACGCCGAGATCGGCGGCGAGCTTCGGCAGCGAGACGAGCGGCGTCGGCGCGTAGCCGCTCCACGAACGGATCACCGCCGCCGCCCGCGCGCCGGCCTCCCGGCTCAGCGTGGCGCGGAAGCGATTGGGGTAGGGCCCGCGTCGATGGCGCGGATTGGTCAGGAAGATCGACGGGCTCGCAGCGACAGGTTGGGTCATCGACGGATCGGCACTCGTTTTCGGATGGTGTCCTTCGCCTTTCAGGGGTACCGTCATCGTCGCGCCAGTCAAGTCCGAATGAAAGGGATTTTTCAAAAAATGGCGATCAAGAAATTTTCGGGGTCGGAAGCGGACGACGACGCGACCCCGCCGGCGACGGTTGGCGCGGCGGACGACGATCGCTCGATCGACGCCCGCATCCACGCGATCTACGAGGGCCTGACGGCGAGCGAAAAGCGGCTGGCGGAAGTGGTGATCGAGGCGCAGGGCAATCTGTCGGCCTTCACCGCCGGCGAGCTCGCCGACCGCGCCGGCGTCTCCAACGCCACCGCCGCCCGTTTCTTCCGCCGCCTCGGCTACGACAGCTACAACGACGCCCGCCGCGCCGCCCGGGTCGAGCAGAACTGGGGCTCGCCGCTCTACGAGCTGACCGGCATCGGCGAGCGCCGACTGGCGGCCGGCGATTTCGGCCTGCACGTGGCGCAGGACCTGCAGAACCTCGCCCGCACCGCCGAGATGTTGAGCCCGGCCTCGCTGGCCGCCGCCGTCGACGTGCTGGTGAACGCCAAACGCCTGTGGATCCTCGGTTTCCGCAATTCGGCGGCGCTCGCCGGCTACGCCCGCGGCCTGC
>JAAYVT010000128.1 GCA_012517025.1 Phyllobacteriaceae bacterium
CTCGTCGGGATGACGGTGAACGCGCCGGTGTGGCGGCGTCCGCGGAGGGACGTCACGACCGACGTTTCGATCGCCGAGCGGTGGAGGGTGCGACCCGCGCTTCGGCCCGGCTCGGCGACCTGGCGGTATCTCCGCGACGAGCGGGGGCTTTCGGAGCTCGTCCTCCGCGCGGCGATCCGGCAGGATCTGCTGCGCGAGGGGCCGAAGGGAAGCATGTGGGCGGCCTATACCGGCGACGACGGTGCTCTCGTCGGTTGGGAAGAGCGCGGCTCTCGTTGGCGGGGCTTCTCGACCGGCGGGACGAAGGTGTTGTTCCGGTTCGGGTCGGCCGATGCGCCACGGATCTGCGTCACCGAGGCGGCAATCGATGCGATGAGCCTCGCCGATCTGGAGGGGGCGAGGCCGGACAGCCTCTATGTCGCGACCGGCGGCGGTTGGTCTCCCGCGACCGAGGTCGCGTTGCTCCGGCTCGCCTCTCGACCGGAGACGCTGCTCGTCGCCGCGACCGACGCCGACGCTCAGGGCGAGATCTATGCCGAGCGGATTCGGAAAATGGCCGAAGAGACCGGTTGTCGTCGACTGCGCCTGTCGCCGATGCGGCGGGACTGGAACCTGATGCTGCAGGAGAAGAAGGGAAGAGAGGAACCGCGGGAGGAGAGGACGGAGAGAGCCCTGCCGCCTGACCGTCGACCGCCTCGAGGGTGAAGCTTCGCCCGGCTCCGCCGGCCCTCGACCCGGCCGGCCGGCGAGGCAGCGTCGGGGGAGGGGTCAGGAAGGACCGGAGAGGAGGGCGTCCCGAGGGGATGGCCGTGCTTCGGTCCACGAGCCGGAGAACCGCCATGATCCCGTCTTCCCCCATTTGCAAGGTGTTCGAGGGTGTCGCCGATCGACGCCAGATGTACCGCCTGTTCGACCGCCACGTCGGGCACCCGTTCCGATCGGCCGATACCGGCGGTCTTCATGCCGGTGAGTGGTTCGAGATCGCCGAGGCCGACTACGACCACATGCTCGACCTCCTGCCGCCGCTCTGGATGCGCGGCGACATGTTCGCGCTCGCCGAATATCTGACCGGCTCCGTCACCAGCATCTTCTTCGCGCTCAGGGTCCGGGGTCGGATGCGCTGGTTCCACGGCTATTGCGATCTCGCCGACCGCGGTTCGCCGGATCGGATGCGCCGCACGATCCTCGAACGCGAGGCCCTTCCCGGTCGCGGGATGACCCGCACGGAGTGTCTCGAACACATCTGGAGCGAGACCCATGACGCCTACCGCGGCCATGCCGGCGCCGATTGGCCGGTCGAGGCGAGGGGTCGACGCTTCGTCGTGGTCTACGGGCAGGGGCTCGACGCTCGAACGAGACTTCTCGATGAACTGACCACCCAGGAGATCGCGGCCAAACTGCCGGGCCGACTGCTCGCCGTCACCGACGCCGTGGCGGCGTGAACTCAGACGGCCGGACGACCATCACCCACGGCCGATCCGCCGAGGAGCCGACGGCAACAATCGTGCGCGGTCGCCGTCGGTCAACTCGATCGGCAGCCGTGTCGGCCGAGACCGGGAAGCCCATCCTTCAGACCCATCCGAGGCGCTGCCTCCGCCCGATCCGTTTGGGCGGAGCGGTGCCGCGCGCCTTCTCTTCGAGGAGCAATCCCTCATGAGTTCCATCGATCCCTTCACCCTCGATCTCTTCGGGACGACCGGCCTTTCCTCCAGTCTGGGCTTCGGCCTCGGTGCCTTGTCGCCGCCGTCCGACGACGATCCCGACGATCCGCCGCCGTCCACGCCGGCCCCCGCCTCGACGGGGGCCGGGTTCGTTCGGCCGGTCGCTTCCGAGAGGGCGCGCGGCGAGAACTTCCATCTCGAAGGGGACCGCCGTCTCGCCGCCGGTTGGAAGGGGAGGGCGCGCGACAACATCGAAGCGATCCGGCTGGCGGCCGCAATCGAACGTGAAAACCGTCCCGCGACGGTGGAGGAACAGGCGCGCCTCATCCGCTTCGTCGGCTTCGGGGCATCGGACCTCGCGAACGGTGTCTTCCGCCGCCCCGGCGAGATGGCCTTCCGCGCCGGCTGGGAGGGGATCGGCGCCGACCTCGAGGACGCGGTCGGGGAGGGGGATCATGCTTCGCTCGCCCGCTGCACCCAGTATGCTCACTTCACGCCCGAGGTCGTCGTCCGCACGATCTGGACCGGTCTCGAACGCCTCGGCTGGCGCGGCGGCCGCGTGTTGGAGCCCGGGATCGGCACCGGGCTCTTCCCGGCCCTGATGCCCGAAGCCTTTCGGTATGTCTCGCACGTCACCGGGGTCGAGCTCGATCCGGTGACGGCGCGGATCGCCCGGCTGCTGCAGCCGCGGGCGCGGATCCTCGCGGGGGATTTCGCGCGCGCCGAGCTGGCGGCGAACTTCGATCTCGCCATCGGCAACCCACCCTTCTCCGATCGCATGGTTCGCTCCGACCGTGCCTATCGCTCGCTCGGCCTGCGTCTCCACGACTACTTCATCGCCCGGTCGATCGATCTTCTGAAGCCCGGCGGCCTCGCTGCCTTCGTCACGAGTTCCGGCACGCTCGACAAGGCCGACGGCACGGCGCGCGAACACATCGCGACGTCGGCCGATCTCGTCGCCGTCGTCCGCCTTCCCGAGGGCAGCTTCCGCGCCGATGCCGGCACCGACGTGGTGGTGGACATCCTCTTCTTCCGTAAGCGCAAGGCGGGCGAGCCGCGAGGAGACACGACCTGGCTCGATCTCGCCGAGGAGCGCCCGGCCGGCGACGAGGACGGCGCGATCCGCGTCAACGCCTGGTTCGCTCGCCACCCGGAGCTGGTGCTCGGCACCCACGCGCTGACCTTCGGTCCGTTTGGTGAGACCTACACCTGCCGCGCCGGTGATGAGGCTCTCGAGACCGCCCTCGGCCGTGCCGTCTCGCGTCTGCCGGAAGCGGTCTACGACGGCGAGCCGGAGCCGATCGACGCGGAGGACGTGGACGACGAGCCGGTCGTCACTCCCATCGATGTCCGATCCCATGTCCGCGAGGGCAGCTATCTGATGGATCCGCGCCGGGGTCTCATGCAGATCGTCGCCGGCGTGCCGGTGCCGGTCGCAGTCCGCAAGGGCAGGGGCGGCGAGGGGATTTCCGAGACGCACATCCGGATCATCGGCAAGCTGATCCCGATCCGCGATGCCGTGCGCGAGATTCTCGCCTGCCAGGAGGCCGACCGGCCGTGGCAGCCGGCGCAGGTACGGCTGCGGATCGCCTGGGGCGCCTTCGTTCGAACCTTCGGCCCGATCAACCACACCACGGTCTCGATCACCGAGGATGTCGAGACCGGCGAGGTGCGCGAGACCCATCGTCAGCCGAACCTCGCGCCGTTCCGAGACGATCCCGACTGTTGGCTGGTCGCCTCGATCGAGGACTACGATCTCGATACCGACACGGCGAAGCCGGGGCCGATCTTTTCGACCCGTGTGATCGCGCCGCCGGCGCCGCCGGTGATCACGTCCGCCGCCGACGCACTCGCCGTGGTGCTGAACGAGCGCGGCCGCGTCGACCTCGACCACATCGCCGAGTTGCTCCATCGGGACGTCGACGACGTCGTGGTCGAACTCGGCACGGCGATCTTCCGCGATCCCGTCGACGGCGCCTGGCAGACGGCGGACGCCTATCTCTCCGGTCCCGTGCGCAAGAAGCTCGAGGTGGCGACGGCCGCGGCCGCGCTCGATCCCGTCTTCGAGAGGAACGTCCGAGCCCTCGAAGCCGTCCAGCCGGCCGATCTCCGCCCGTCCGAGATCACAGCACGCCTCGGCGCGCCGTGGATCCCGGCGTCCGACATCGTCTCCTTCGTGCATGAGACGATGGGCGCCGACATCCGCATCCACCACATGCCGGAACTCGCCTCGTGGACGGTGGAGGCGCGCCAGTTCGGTTGGCTCGCGGCCGGCACGTCGGAGTGGGGCACGGAGCGCCGCCATGCCGGCGAACTGTTGGCCGATGCGCTGAACTCCCGCGTGCCGCAGATCTTCGACGCGGTCGAGGAGGACGGCAGGGAGCGCCGCATCCTCAACGTCGTCGACACCGAAGCGGCCAAGGAGAAGCTCGCCAAGATCAAGACCGCGTTCCAGACCTGGGTCTGGACCGACCCCGATCGCACCGATCGGCTGGCGCGGATCTACAACGACCGCTTCAACGATCTCGCGCCGCGCCGCTTCGACGGATCTCACCTGGAGCTTCCCGGAGCCTCCGGCGCCTTCACGCTCTATCCCCACCAGAAGCGCGGCATCTGGCGGATCGTCGCCGCCGGCTCGACCTACCTCGCCCATGCCGTCGGCGCCGGCAAGACCATGACGATGGCATCTGCCGTCATGGAGCAGCGACGTCTCGGCTTGATCGCCAAGGCGATGCTGGTCGTTCCCGCTCACTGCCTGGCGCAGGCGGCGCGTGAGTTCCTGGCTCTCTATCCGAACGCCCGCATCCTCGTCGCCGACGAGACCAATTTCACGAAAGACAAACGGCAGCGGTTTCTCGCCCGGGCGGCGACCGCGACCTGGGATGCGATCCTGATCACGCATTCGGCCTTCCGGTTCATCGGCGTGCCCTCGGCGTTCGAGCAGCAGATGATCCGAGACGAGCTCGAACTCTACGAGGACCTCGTCACAAAGGTCGACGGCGAGGATCGCGTCTCGCGCAAGCGCCTCGAGCGGTTGAAGGAGGGGTTGAAGGAACGGCTCGAGGCGCTTGCGACCCGCAAGGACGATCTCCTCACGCTCTCGGAGATCGGCGTCGACCAGATCATCGTCGACGAGGCGCAGGAGTTTCGGAAGCTCTCCTTCGCCACCAACATGTCGACGCTGAAGGGCGTCGATCCGAACGGCTCGCAGCGCGCCTGGGATCTCTGGGTGAAATCCCGCTTCGTCGAGACGAAGAACCCCGGCCGGGCATTGATACTCGCCTCGGGCACGCCGATCACCAACACCCTCGGCGAGATGTTCTCGGTGCAGCGATTGATGGACCACGAGGCGTTGACGACACGGGGTCTCCACGAGTTCGATGCCTGGGCCTCGACCTTCGGTGACACCACCACCGAACTCGAGCTCCAGCCGTCCGGCCGATACAAGCCGGTCAGCCGCTTTGCGAGCTTCGTCAACGTGCCGGAGCTGATCGCGATGTTCCGGTCCTTCGCCGACGTCGTGCTGCCCGAGGACCTGCGCCGGTACGTGAAGGTGCCGGCGATCGCGACGGGCAAGCGGCAGATCCTGACCGCCAAGCCGACAGCGGCCTTCAAACGCTACCAGACGGTGCTCGACGCTCGGATCAAGCAGATCGAAGAGCGTGACCGGCCGGCCGAGCCCGGTGACGACATCCTGCTCTCGGTCATCACCGACGGTCGGCACGCGGCGATCGATCTTCGTCTCGTCGATCCCGACAACGACGACGAGCCGGAGAACAAACTCAACCTCCTCGTCGCCAACGCCTTCCGCATCTGGCGGGAGACGAGGGAGAACGCCTACGTCCACCTCGACGGCAAGCCCTACGAGCTCGCCGGCGCCGCGCAGATGATCTTCTCCGACCTCGGCACCATCAATGTCGAGAAGACCAGGGGCTTCTCGGCCTACCGCTGGATCCGCGACGAACTCGTCCGTCTCGGCGTGCCGCCCGCGGAAATCGCCTTCATGCAGGACCACAAGAAGTCTGAGGCGAAGCAGCGCCTGTTCGGTGACGTGCGCGCCGGCAGGGTCCGTTTCCTGATCGGCAGCTCGGAGACGATGGGGACCGGGGTCAACGCCCAACTCCGGCTGAAGGCGCTCCATCACCTCGACGTGCCTTGGTTGCCCTCGCAGATCGAGCAGCGCGAGGGGCGGATCGTCCGGCAGGGCAATCAGCACGATGAGATCGACATCTATGCCTATGCGACCGAGGGATCGCTCGACGCCACCATGTGGCAGAACAACGAGCGCAAGGCCCGCTTCATCGGCGCGGCACTCTCCGGCGACACCTCGATCCGCAAGCTTGAGGATCTCGGCGAGGGGCAGGCCAATCAGTTCGCCATGGCCAAGGCGATCGCCTCTGGTGATCAGCGCCTGATGCAGAAGGCCGGGCTCGAGGCGGACATCGCGCGGCTGGAACGTCTGCGCGCCGCTCACGACGACGACCTCTTCTCCGTTCGCCGACAGATCCGCGATGCCGAGCGCGACGTCGAGCAGGCGACCCGCCGTATCGCCGAGATCGGAGAGGATATCGCTCGTCTGGTGCCGACTTCCGGTGATGCGTTCGCCATGATGGTGGTGGGCGAGATCTTCACCGAGCGCAAGGCCGTCGGCCGCGCGCTGATGAAGGAGATCCTCACCCTCGTCCAGCTTCGGCAGGAGTGCGACACCGTCATCGGCTCGATCGGCGGCTTCGATGTGGAGTTCCGTGGCGAGCGGTTCGGTGGGGATGGTTTCCGCTTCACCGTCATGTTGCTCAGGACGGGAGCCGATCAGGAGATCGAGCTACCGCTCACCGTCACGCCGCTCGGGGCCGTCGCCCGGCTCGAGCACGCAATCTCCGGCTTCGAGGAGGAGCGAGAGCGGCAGCTTCGCCGGTGCGACGAGGCAAAGGGTCGCCTCGCCTCCTACCGCTCACGCCAGGGTGGCACGTTCGCCTTCGCCGAGGACCTCGCCGACAAGCGGCGGCAGCTCGCCGAGATTGAGAAGGCGCTGGCGGCGGAGGTCGAGGGAGTGTCGATGATGGTGGCTTGAGCTGATTTCGGCAATCCGAGTCATCGAGTTGCACGAACTGTCCCGCGGCCGTGCACTGGCCCCGGATCGACAGAGCCCGACATCAGCCGCCCTGATTGGCTCCCCGGTTGTCCATCGCAAGCGAATGGAGCCTCTTGGCGGCAGCGGGATCATGTTCCGCAAGACCGATCATGGCCGACAATGCCGCGAGAACGATGTCCTTCTTCGAGGCTTTGGGGTGCTCCTTGCGAATCGCCGTCAAAAGCTCCCCCGCATCTGTGTAGTAGAACGAAAGTCGTGCGACAGATTGTTCCAGTTCTGAAATATCCGTCTGATCCATAGGACGCCGTCCCTCTGGCCCGCTTGCCTGAGCCTGCCGAGCTGGAGACTAGGCGTCTTTTGCTTTTGCGCAAGAGAATTTTGCTAGAATTGTGATTGAGACGTCCAGATGGAAGGAGCTATAGATAGATGAGGCTGTTCAATGATATTTAATCGCTCGGTGTATTGTGATATTTCCTGCTGACATCTTTGTAAATAAAGAAATCAAAATTAAAGTCACATATGTGAGTTTTGTGGCTTGTGTATTGTTGTTTGCTCATTGTTTGTTGATTTGATAATTGAAATTAATTGCCTATGATTGATCGTTTCTTTGAATGTGTTGCCGTTCATTTCAGCGGCGAATGACGCCGGAAAGCCTGTCTTCGTCGTCGATCAGAACGAGAC